>JAITIH010000065.1 GCA_031279525.1 Deltaproteobacteria bacterium
CCCCTGGCCTGGGGCCTTAGTCGACCAAAGGCTACCCGCTCCTCCCCAGGCCAGACAAAATAAAAACAACGAAAAAGCGAAAGAAAAGATTAATATTTTAGTTATCATTTTTATGCCTTTAAATATTTAATTGGATAAGCAGATTTAATCATAAAAAACATTTACGCTCTAAATAATAAAATCGGTGTTTATGCAAGTTTTTATGATTTTTGCGCGTCAATGTCCCTTTTAAGGTCGGTTTTACGGGCCCAGGCGACTTGATTGTTTGGCCCGAGCCGCGTCTACAGGCGCATTTCATGATCCGTCTCCGCGAAAGGCCTAAACGACGTTAGGACGCTTTCTGGTAATGAGGGTTAAACTCATTGGTGTAAATCCGATCTAAGGAGATCCCTGGCTTGATCTCGCCAAAATGGGTCAAAAGCTGAATCCAGACCTCGACCGTTTCCGGTTTTATGAGCCCGTCGGGCGCGTAAAACCTTTCCGCGATCCGGTTGATGTCCTGGCCAGTCCTTCTGGCCGTGATTTCCATGGCCCCTTTTGGGTTCGCGTTGGCCCAATTGTGGGTTTCGGCCACGGCGGCCACGAAAGCCTGGACCGCCTCGGGATGGTCCTTTATGTACTGGATGGAAAAATACTGCGGCGTGTTGCCGCCGTCTGGGCCCCAGACGTCGTAATCGGAAAAAACCACGTCGAACTCGCCTTTTTTTAGGATTTCTTCCGGAATTTTGTGCATCATGGCCAGGTCGATTTCTCCCTGCCTTAGGACTTGCTCCAGGTTTTTCTCCGCGACGACCGTCACCTCGATTTTGGTTTTAGGATCGGAGACGCCGTTTTTGTCCAACCAGGCGTAAGGGGTGTACTCGTTGCAGCCTCCGATGGTCGGGAGGCCGACTTTTTTCCCCAATAGATCTTGAGGAGTCTTGATGGGGCTATTTTTGGGGACGATGGCCGTCATGTGGGGAACCCTTTGAGTGGTCTCCGTCCCGGCCACCACGGCCAAAATCTTGGCCCCGGCCGAGACGCCGGCGATGGTTCGGTTGACGTGGGAACCGTGGCTCACGTCGATCTGCCCGGAAACGACGGCGGCCACCAACTGGGTCGTGGGGATGACCCCGACGAAATCCAGCTCAACGCCGCGTTTTTTGAAAAACCCAAGCTCGTGGCCCACTATAAAAACGCTCGGCGCCGTGGGCTCGGAGGGGAAAGGGACTTTTAAGACCGTGGTTGGCTTAGAGCTCGTCTCAGACAACGGGCTCTGAGCCTTTTGGCTCGCGCTCGCCAAAGGGGCCTTGGCCGCGCTAGGGGCCGGGGGGGCGTCGCTCCCGCAGCCCCAAAGGGCGCCCAAGGCGAATAAGGCTAGGGGCGCTAAAGCTAAGTAAACGATTTTGCTCATGAATGGCTCGCTTTCGCGTCTATCGCCTTTAGGCGATTAGATGTTGATGGCCATATCAAGCTTGGACGAAGTCAAAGTATGCTGGGCCAGGATGGCCGCGCCTAGGGCCCCAGTGTAGATGGCGTCGAAATTAACGTCGATGAACTTCTGTCCCAAGACCTGTTCCACGGCCTTTTTCATGCCCACGTTGTGGGCCACGCCGCCGCTGAACATGATCTCGGGCGCCAGCCCGATGCGGTTAAAGAGGTTTTTGACGCGCCGGGCGTTGGCCAAGTGAATCCCGGCGGCGATATTGGCGGGGGGCTCGCTTTTGGCCGAAAGAGAGATGACCTCGGATTCGGCGAAAACCACGCACTGGCTGCTGATGTCGGAAACGCCGGTGGCCTTTAAAGCCTCAATCCCCAGATCCTCGGTGGTCAAGCCCAAAAGCTCGGCCACTTTTTCCAAGAATCGGCCGGTTCCGGCGGCGCACTTGTCGTTCATGATGAAATCGACTACGTGGCCGTTTCGGGGGTCGACCCGGATGGCCTTGGCGTCCTGGCCGCCGATGTCGACGATGGACTGGATGTCGGAGTTTAAGTAGTAAGCCCCCATGGCGTGGCAGGTGATCTCAGTGATTATTTTTTTTCTCGTGTCTTTAAGGTCGAAGGCGATTCGACCGTAGCCCGTCCCAATGGCGAAGTCGATGTCCGCCAGCTTAACGCCAGACTCGGCCTCAATCAGAGACAGAAGCTTGTCCACGGTCTGCTGCATGAAAACGGAGGTGGGGGCGATGACCGTGTAAATCAGCCCGTCTTTTAGCAAAACCGCTTTCCCAGTCCGGGAACCAATGTCGAAGCCAATGACCAAGTCGTTGGTCAATTCGTTGACCCGGCGAGGGTCCAAGGCCGTTTCAAACTTTACGCCCATTTGTTTAACTCCAAAAATGTCGCTAAATGAAAAATAATTTACGGAAAAGTACAATTTATTAGGCGGCCAGCATTTCCACGAAGGCTTTGACCCGAGTCAAAACCTGGCCAGTGGGGGAGCCAGTCTGAAAAGAGCCTTCCAAATTGATGCAGGCCAGGCCCTTTTCGTGGAAGAAGCGTCGCCACATCTCCCGGTCCACCGAGGCGAAAGAGCAGCCGATGTAGCCGTAGAGGATGACCCCGCGGGCCTTAAGCCGCTCGACCTCCGAGTCGAGAACGTTTCGGGCGAAGACCCCGGCTCCGGCGTTGGAGTTGTCGTAAACCCACCGGGCGATGGCCTCTAAGGGGGGAACGTCTTCCCGGTAATGCCGAAAAGGGACGCTCCTTAGGCCCAGCAAGGCTCCGCCCGATTGGTCGATGGCCTCGTAAACCCCAAATTCCTGGCCCGTGCCCCCGGCCCAGACCAGGGGGATGACGACTTTCTGGTCGTTTTCGTCGACCGGCTCGTTTTCCAGCTCCTTAATCAAGGCGTCGATCGCCGCCTCGTATTCCGCGGGTCGCCCAAAATAGTTGTTTAAGCCAATGTTTAAGGTCAGGATGATGGGAAGGCTTTTGACGTAAAACGGGTGAGTCAGCCGCAGCTCCAGGACCTTTCTAAGCTTCGTCAAAAGGCGATTCTTCCTGGCGATCTCGACGGAGAGCCTATCCGGGTCGACTTTCCTTTCCCCGGTCAGCCACTCGGCCACGTCGAGTAGCTGCTCCGTCATGAAATGGATGAGCTCCTCTAGGCGCTGGCCGGCGACCGTGGGGCCGCGGTAGATGACCTCGTTGTTAAAGACGTCGTAGCCTTCCTCGCGGACCACCTCCCAGGCCAAGTTAAAGGGCTCGCAGCTGGAGCAGTTGCCCAAGATCTTGTCGATGGTCCCGGTCTTGGCCCTTTTGTGCCACTGGGCCACGGTGCACTTGACCATGGAGCAAGTTTCCACAGGAAACTGGTAGAAATCCTCGGCGATCAGCATGTCCTCGCGCCGGCTGTAGCGGCCCATCTCCCCATAGGAAACCGGGATGACGCCCAAGGAGTAAAGTAAAACCGGCTGGTAATTGTTGGCGTTGCACCAGACGGCTGGCTGGCCGGCCTTAAAAGCCCGCTCCGCCCCAGGCACGTAGTCCTCGGATAGTTCCAAAAGCTCTATGACCGCCGGGGAGTAACTGTGCGTCCGTTTGGAGTAAGCGATGTACTCCGAAAGGGCGACGATGTCT
>JAITIH010000074.1 GCA_031279525.1 Deltaproteobacteria bacterium
AAAGACCGGCCCAAGGCTCAATAAACCAAGACCTAAATCCCTAAAAAAACCGACCAAAAGAAAGATTGGCGGGTCGGCCCCCCGAAGCCGGTCGGTCGACCCCAAAAAGCCATTAAAGCCCCCAGATTAAGGAGGGCTTTTGGGGGGGTCTTCTATAAGGTTATTATGATATATAATTTTCAATATAAAGATAAAATAATTTAAAAAATTAAATAATAAGTTATAGTAGTATGAAATTTAAAAAAATTTTAAAAACTGTAGAATGCGCTTGGCCCTTGGCTCTAGGCCATGTAACTTTAATTATGGAAATTTCTGGGCGGGGCTTATCGACAGGTCAAAAAATTTGTTTTATAATGAAATTAGCCAATGAATTAAAGTTGGCATTGAAGGCAACTTGCCGGAATCGCTGGTCAAATCGATTTATTCCCCTAAATTTTCATAGCGTGAACCATGGAGCTCGTAGTCGAGACGTTTAATCTGACCAAAAGGTACGGCCGGGAAACCGTGGTGTCCGATCTCAATCTGGGCGTCCGGGCGGGCGAGATCTTCGGTTTTTTAGGGCCTAACGGCGCGGGCAAGACCACGACGCTATTAATGTTGTTGGGCTTGTCCGAGCCTAGCGCGGGCGAGGCCAAAGTTTTGGGCTTAAACCCAGTCAAAGAGCCATTGGCGGTCAAGTCTAAGGTCGGTTACCTGCCTGAGAACACGGGTTTTTACGGCGACCTGACGGCCTTAGAGAATCTGGCCTTCGTGGCTGAGCTGAATAGCCTGGAAAAAGTTGAGGGGCTCCTGGCCGAGACTTTAAAGCTGGTGAGCCTGTACGAGGTCAAGGATCGCCTGGTCTCGACTTTCTCCCGGGGCATGCGCCAGCGCTTAGGCTTAGCCGAGGTCCTGATTAAAAAACCCCAGCTGATTTTCCTGGACGAGCCGACCTTAGGCTTGGACCCGGAAGGCATCGCCACCATGCTGGGCCTCATCGAAAGGCTGCCTAGGGAAATGGGCTTAAGCGTCGTTTTGTCCTCCCACCTCTTGCACCTGGTGGCTAAGGTGGCCCACCGCGTGGCCATCTTGAACAAAGGCCGCTTATTGGCTTTAGGCTCGGTGGAAAGCCTGGCCCAGGAGGCCGGGGTCGAGGCCAACTTAGAGGAAGTTTACCGGCGCTATTTCCAGACGGCTGAGGTCGACGGGGCGGGGGAGGCGGCGTGAAGGCGATTGTCCGCAAAGAGTTGGCCGATCACTTTGGCTCGGCCCGCTTCTTAATAATAGTTTCCTTGATCTTTATGATAGCCTTTTTAGGCGCCCACCTGGCCAGCCAAGGCATAAGGGAGGCCTTGACCGCCGGCGGCCAGGAGTACCTGGCCGGCCGCTCCTTCCTTTTGATTTTCACGGCCACCGGGGCCTTCTTCCCCCTGACCGTCTTTCTGGCCCTCTTTGGCCCACTGGTCGGCTTGGTCTTAGGGTTCGACGCCATTAACCGCGAGCGAGCCCAGGGGACTTTGTCCAAGATTCTCTCCCAGCCCATTTACCGCGACGAGGTCATCCTCGGCAAATACTTGGCCGGCCTGGTCACGGTGGCCATCACCCTCTCGGCCCTCTTGATCCTCTTGGGGGCCTTGGGCCTCATCGGGGCCGGGGTCGTGCCCACCCCCGAGGAGCTGGCCCGGCTCTTCGTTTTTTGGGCTCTAAGCCTCGTTTACATCGGGTTCTGGCTGGGGCTGTCCATCGTCTTTTCCATAATCTTCCGCTCGGTGGCCACCTCGGCCTTGGCCGCGGCGGCCCTTTGGATCTTGATCGCCTTTTTCTTGCCGGTCTTAGGCCAGGCCCTGGCCCAGGCCGTGACCCCGGCGGTCGACGCCCAAAGGCCGACCTACGAGGAGCTGGCCAAACGGGAAATGGTCAATCAGGTCGTGGCCAAGGCCTCGCCCACGGGCTTGTTCAACCAGGCCGCTCAGGTCATTTTGGACCCCACGAATCGAGGCGGCTCGGAAGCCTTTCAAGTGGCCGTCTCCAGCCGGGTCAACCGGCTTTTGTTGACCCACTTTCGGGGTGGGCTGTCCCTAAGCCAGTCGCTGGGCCTCATGGCCCCGGAGTTCCTGATTCTGGCCGGGTTCGCTTTAAGCACCTTTATCCTGGCCTACCTGACCTTCTCCCGGCAGGAGGTCCGATCGATTTAGGCGGTTCCGCCAAAAGGCCGATCCGCCTTTAGGCCTAACCGCCAAAGGCCTATATATATGGATAGGCGCTAATCGTGGAGACGGGCCAATGGCTCTAAAAATAGGGAATGGGCGGCTAGGGAGTCTAACGGGCGCGGCCGGGGGCGCCGCCTGAGCCAAGGCGGCCAAAGGGTCGTTAAGGGGTTCGCCAGAGCCGGCTAGCCGGAGGGGCGTGAGAGCGGCAAGGCGGTTCTTAGGGCCGCGAGGCTAAGGTCAGGCCGGGCGACGGAGCGAGGCCCAGACGGCCGGGAAAGTAAAAAAAATTCTCGTCGGAAATAGTCTTCTATGGGAAGTTAATTTAAAACAAATTAACGGCTAATTTTTGATTCTAGTGGAAAATTAAGGTAGCCATTTTTTTGGCCAAAGGTTGGAGCCCAGAAAAACTGGGCGATTAAAAGTCAAAAAATGACTTGACAAATAGTCTTGGGGCAAAGGATAATAAATTACTCTATCACTGAGTTTAATGCCCGGCCTAGAGAGCTACTTAGAAGAGCCCAAAAGCTGGGTAGTCCAGTTAACCAGAGAAAAAAATTGATTTTTTCTGGGAAGGGACAACCTTAAACAAATCGCAGGTATTTTGGCGCTCCGATTCTTAATCTGAATACCCAAGTTTAATTATTGACAATTGGCAGCAATTGGGTCGCGTGTAATTGGATTTTAACCCAAATAATATTTTTTTATAAAATACGGGTTTAAATCTAAAAAAGTAGGGGAACGAAAACTAAATTTCCTATTCTACCTCGCCGTCATTTATCAATTTGGCCAAGCGGGTTTAAATATAGGCTAAAACCCAATTGGGTTTTGTATTAACGTAAATAATTGATCTAATAAGAAATTGTTAAGATTGATACGGAGCCAAACAACTCTGACCCAAACAGAGTTAGCTTGACTCTAGTTCTACGTCGCTTGGCTTAGACGGCGCGCCATGGCCGACCTGGCGATCGTTGGTGGACGAACGGCTCCCAAAGGCCAAGGCCGGTTCGTTTCAGGAGGTGGATTTTGGCTTTCCAGGTTAAGACTATTAAGTATAGTGGAAAAATTAACGTGATCCCATTAGGCGCCAATAATATTGTGGTGGGAGGCCAGTCGGCCTTTCCATTCTATGACTTTGAGGGTGCCTTTCCCAATAAGCCTAAGCTGGCCCTCCAAATTTGGGACAGCGATCCGGGCGAGGCCATCAGCGCGCCCTTAGCCGAGGCCTACGCGGGCGTCATGGACGACCCAGGGGCCTGGGCCAAGAAGGCGGTCGAGTATGGGGCAGATTTGGTGTGCTTGACCTTAAAGAGCACCGACCCCAACGACCAGAACGCCGGCGCGGCCGAGGCCTTGGCGGCCACTCAGAAGGTTCTGGAGGCCGTCGGCCACGTCCCGGTCATCGTCTTTGGGGTCGACAACCGGGAAAAAGACATCGAGACATTGTCGGCAATCTGCGAGACTTTCGCCGGCAAAAACCTCGTCGTCGGGCCGGTCACGGACAAAAACTACAAGCAGATTGGGGCCCAGGCCTTGGCTTACGGACACACGGTCATCGCCCGTTCCCCCATTGACGTTAACCTGGCTAAGCAGCTCAACATCCTCCTCATGGATTTGGGCATAAAATCCGACAAAATCCTGATCGACCCGAATACCGGCGGCCTGGGCTACGGAATGGAATATTGCTATTCCGTCATGGAGCGCTTGGAGGCCGCCGCCTTGCTTCAGGCCGACGACAGTCTCCAGCAGCCAATTATTAACATGTTGGGCGAGGAAATCTGGAAAACCAAGGAAGCCAACCAACCGGCCGAGGCCGCCCCAGCGTTGGGCGATCAGGTCTGCCGGGGCGTTCTGATGGAAGTGACCGAGGCCGTTTCTCTATTGGCCGCCGGCTCCAGCCTTTTGGTCCTAAGCCACCCTGAGTCGTTAAAGCTCGTCCGCTACTACATTGACTTGTGGGCCGACGGCGGCGAGATCGCGGGCGAGGGGTTTTTAAACGTTCCGATTACTCCCTTAGGCAATATGTAGGCGGCCGATAGGCCCGTATTAGCGATAAGCCGGCTTGACTTTTCAGGAGGTGGATTTTGGCTTTCCAGATTAACACGATAAAGTATAGCGGAAAAATAAACGTAACCCCGCTCGGCACCAAGAACCTAGAACTGGGCGGGCAGGCCGCTTTTCCCTTTTACGACTTTGAGGGAGAGATTCCCCACAAGCCCAAGCTGGGCATCCAGATTTGGGACATGGACCCAGGCGAGGGCGGCATCAGCGCGCCTTTGGCCAAGGCTTTCGAGGGCGTCATGGGCGACCCGGGGGCTTGGGCTAAGAAGGCCGTCGAGTACGGAGCCGACCTGGTCTGTCTGACCCTCAAAAGCTCGGACCACAACGACCTGAACACCGGCGTGGCCGAGGCCGTGGCCGCCACCCAGAAGGTGCTGGACGCCGTCGACGTGCCGGTCATCGTTTTTGGGGTCGACAACAAGGACAAAGACATTGAGACTTTGTCGGCCGTTTGCGAGAAATTCGCCGGCAAGAACCTCATCGTTGGACCAATAACGGATAAAAACTTCAAGCAGATAGGGGCCCAGGCCCTGGCCTATGGCCACACGGTCATAGCTCGTTCCCCCATCGACGTTAACCTGGCTAAGCAGCTTAACATCCTCTTGATGGACTTAGGCATTAAACCCGAGAAGATCCTGATCGACCCCAACACCGGCGGGCTAGGCTATGGCATGGAATATTGCTACTCCGTCATGGAGCGCTTGGAGGCCGCGGCCCTGCTCCAGTCCGACGACAAGCTCCAGCAGCCCATCATCAACATGCTGGGCGAGGAAATCTGGAAGACCAAGGAAGCCAACCAGGCGACCGGGGAGTTTCCGACTTTAGGCGATCAGACCAGCCGGGGAGTCCTCATGGAAGTGACTGAGGCCGTCTCCCTAATGGCCGCGGGATCCAGCTTGTTGATCCTCAGCCACCCCGAGTCCTTAAAGCTCGTCCGCTACTACGTCGATCTTTGGAAAGACGGTGGCGGCGTTAAGGGCGAGGGTTACTTTCAAGTGCCAATTACTCCCATTGACGAGAGTATTATTATAGCGGCCCAGAAGCCGAAGGATTCGGCCGCCGAGGCCCCGAAGGCCG
>JAITIH010000123.1 GCA_031279525.1 Deltaproteobacteria bacterium
GTTCACGACGAGCTGGTGGCCGAGGCCCCGGCCGAGGAGGCGACCGAGGTGGGCCGCGTCCTAGCCGAGAGCATGCGCGAGGCCGGGCAAAGCCCGCAGGTCGCCCCGGCCGATGGCCGAGGGCCAATTACGGTGGAACTAAAGGCGGACGTGGCCGTCGGGCTCAATTGGGCCATGGCCTAAAGGCTTTAGGGCGGCGCCTTAGGGCGGCCACAATCGAGGGCGCGGATGGCTTTGCCAAGGGGGCCTTTTAACGGCCCTTAAACGCCGCGCGGTCCGAGGCTTTTTTGACTCACGCGAAAAGGCGTAAGAAAAACGCTCCCTTTTGGCCCCCCTCGTTTGGCCCTTTTTCGCCTTAGCCTTCCATTGGCCTCGACCAACCCTTTGCCCTGGCCGCCTTTGGACTTTAAGCTTTTCGTCTCGCTCCGCCCTCGCCTCACCCTATTTCGCCTTAAGCCTCCTATAGACTTCGACCGACCCTTTCGCCCTGGCCGCCTATAGGCTTTAAGCCTTTTTGGCTGGCGGCCGCCTTTTGGCTTAGCGCCTTTATATTCTGGACAAAGCTAGCCGTCGCTTTCCAGACAAAGCTAGCCGTCGCTTTCCAGACAAAACTAGCCGTCGCTTTCCAGACAAAGATAGCCGTCATTAACGCCTCTAAGGTCACTACGTTAGGTTTGGAACCAGCCGAAGAGAAAGGGTCGCCTGGCCCCTGGACTCACCCGTTCCCCTAACTTAAGTCATTGAATGACTCTAAAATCCTTCATTAAAACGTAACCGGTTGCATCATGCCCTCCATCCAGCCCAAAGAGTTTAACGACGCTGGCCCTTGCGTCCCCTCAGCGCATTACATGTCGCCGACTTTACCCCGGCTGCCCAATGTCCTAAGCCTGATAAAACAAAATAATTATTTCGTCCTCCACGCCCCCCGCCAATCCGGCAAAACCACGTCCATAAGAGCCTTTGTTGACCGAGTTAACGGGACGGCGATTATTACGCCTTATATTGTTCTTTGCAAACACATAGTGGGATTACCGAGAACGAAAAAGCCACCCTGACGAAAGAGCGCGGCGTAACCGTATTCGCTAACGACCTTTGGATTAGCGCCACGGACAACCTCCACCGCTTTGAAGATGCTGGTGTGGCTGACAGGGCGTTTCCCATCCACGCGGAAGCCCACGCTCTGCCATACGCCTATGGCTTCTTTGACGTCGCCAATGACTTCCCCTGGCTTTTTTGACCTTCCTCGTCCACGACCCCTTGGCGAAAGGCTCCCTCTAGTGGGGCCGCTGATCGCCTGGCCCGCGAAAAAATGACTTGACCTAAGGCTCGCGTTAGCTTATCAAAGGCCGGGGCCTTAAATAAGGCCTCGCGACCGTTTAAGGGATAAGCGGGCCCCGGCCATGGCCTATTTTAGGGCTTACGAGACGTTATCGCCTGGCTAAAGCGGCCGCGGCCTAAGGCCCTGGACTTTTATAGGGGAAGCCGTAAGGGCCGTCGTTTTTTAAGCGGTTGAGATTGGTTTATTTTTTTAATGGCGCGGAATTATGAAAAATGGTAACGTATTACCTTAACCAGCGGGTTAAAATCACTTTTCCTGGCCATTTGGCCGGGCTTTTTCTGGAGATTTGGGCTTGAAAAAGGACGACGATAAGGAACTGGCTAAACTAACTAAACTGGCCTCGCGAGTGCGCCTAACCGAAGAGGACTTAGACGGCCTCGACGAGCCGGAAGCCGTCGTCGCCTCGGTCCCCTTAAAGCCGGCCGCCCCCCTGGCCATTGGCGGCTCTTTGGCGGCCCCAAGCCAAACTCCGAGCGCGGACGAGCCTTTAGGCCTGGCCTTGGATCTTTCCCTGGACTCCCCCGAAGAGCCCACCTTTGGCCTTTCCCTGGAACCCGCCTTAAGCTTAGGCGAGGAAGACGCCTTAGGCTTAGCCGACGACCCCCTTAAAGGCCCGGCCCCAAGACCAGTCCCAAGCTCGGCCCAAAGGCCGGCCCAAGGTTCAGCCCAAGACTCGGCCCAAGGCTCGGCCGCGGGCTACGCCCAGGCTCCCGCCCTAGACCCCACAAAGGTTTACGCCACAGTCCCCAACCAGGATTACGCCATAGACCCCAACCAAGATTACGCCATAGACCCCGACCTAGGCCACGCCCAAGGCCCAGAGGAACCATATTATTTAGGCGACTCCCCGAATCCCGCCTTAAGCCCTTCGCCGGGCCCGGCCACCGAGCCTGGCCAAGGACGCCCCCCGGCCGCGATCCGAAGGGCCCAAGGGCCCGATTGGGCCGACGGCTCTAGGCGGCTAAGCGGGGCCAAAAGAGCCAGAGGCGGCCGGCTGACCCGCTCTCGCCCGAGCGAGGCGGATACGGCTCCGCCTAAGGGCCCGGGGGTTTTTTCTAGGCTCGCGCGGGCTTTTCTGTGGGCCGGGGCTGGTTTAGCCGTCTTGGGACTGGCCGTGGCCCTCTTGGCCTACGCTTACCTCGCCCAGGATCTGCCCTCGGTCGAGGTCCTAAAGGCCTATCAGCCTAAAACGGTGACCTTCTTCTACTCGCAAGACGGCGAGATAATCGGCGAGTACAGCCACGAGCGGCGCTTGGTCCGGCCTTTAAACGAGATCCCATTGATCGTCCGGCAGGCCTTCATCGCCGCCGAGGACTCCAATTTCTACCAGCACGGGGGCGTCAACGCCTTGGCCATGCTAAGAGCCGCCTACAACAATTTAAAGAGCGACCGGCTTCAAGGGGCCTCGACCATCACCCAGCAGGTGGTCCGCTCCTTTTTCCTGACCCGGGAGAAAAAACTAACCCGAAAGCTCAAAGAGATCATTTTGGCCTTCCGCCTGGAAGGGACTCTCTCCAAGGACGAGATCCTTTACCTTTACCTTAACCAGATCTACCTAGGCCAGGGAGCCTACGGGGTGGAGGCGGCGGCCCAGGCTTACTTCGACAAGCCCGTCGACCGCCTGTCCGTGGCCGAGGCGGCCATGCTGGCCGGGGTGACCCAGTCGCCGGAGGGCAAAAACCCCATAAAGCAGCCCCAGGAAGCCCGGGCCCGCCAGGTTTACGGCATAAGGCGAATGGTCGAGTCGGGCTTCATCACCCAAAAGGCCGGGCAAGCGGCCTTAGCCGAAATCTTAAACTTAGTCGGCGAGCGGCCCAACCCCAACCTCACGGTGGCCCCTTACTTTACCGAGCACGTCCGAAGGCTCTTAGCCGAGCGCTTCGGCGAGGAAAGCCTTTATAACGACGGCTGGCGGGTCTTCACCACCTTAGACTCTCGGGCCCAAAGGGCCGCC
>JAITIH010000154.1 GCA_031279525.1 Deltaproteobacteria bacterium
CCAACGCCTTCGAGGATAAATTGCACGTTTTTTGCGTCAAGGGCGCTTACGCCGCCTTGCCGCTCATAAGGTGCGACACTTCCGGCATTTGGAAGCCGCCTAGGGAAATGGATCTTAGCTCTATAACCCTTCCCGACCCAAACGCCAAATCCGGCTCGCCGGTCGCGAATGATGGCCAGGGCCAGGTCCGGTTCGAGAAAACGGAGCCTTTGCCGGAGCTCGACTCCGACTCGCCGCCGCCGCCAACCCCGGGCCCGTCGCCGGTCGCGAAAGAGAGCGAGGTCAATTTCGAGACAACGGAGTCTGGGCCTTTGCCCGACTCCGGGTCTCTCCCGCCGCCGCCCGCGGCTCCAGCCGCGGCCCCAGCCGAGGCGCCCTCGTCCCCTTCGGAGTCCAAAGCCATGCGGCCCAACGTTTTGATCCCCGTCGTCGTTCTCGCCCTTTTGCTTTTATTAGGCTTAGGAGCCTTCTTCTATTTAAGGGATCGGAACAAGCAGGGTGGCGAAGGCCAACCGGCCCCGACGGTCGCCGTCAAGCCGGCTATTGGCGGTAAATCCGGGCCCAAGCCCTCGGCCACGCCCGTAGACGAGGCTCGGAATTTACTGCGAGGCGGGGCTACCGAGGCTGATTTGGCGGCGGCGGTGGACCGCCTGGACGGCCAGCCAGGGGCCGAGGACGCGGTTTTTCTGTTATTAAGGAAGCTGGCCCCGACTTCGCCGCGGCACCGGCTTCGCTTCGCCGCCTTTTACGACCCATTGGACGGCCGGCCCTCTGGGTCGGTGGCGAAAAACGCCAAATACGCTTTCGACGAGTACGAGGCGGCCCGTAAAGCCGGGGAAAGAGGCGCCGTCGCTAAGCAAGAGGCCCTATTGGATTGGGCCGAGGCCCACGAGGATTCCGGCGACGAGGGGGCTCTCGCCCTGATTGAGATGCTCGAAAAAGGGGAATAAAGACCTTTAATGGCCAATTTAGGCCAATGAAGGCGTCGGCGGTTTTGAAAAGTCTAGATAAAATCGTTTTACTTTTTTTAACATTTAATTTTAGGCTAATGGACATAAAAAATGCTGAATATAAAACGCGCGTTTGTAATTTTAATCCTTTTAGCAATGGGATCGCTTTTGGGGCCTGACCCGGCTTTTGGAATCGCGCCTTTGCTGATACAGGGCAAAAAGACTCTTTACCAGAAAGTCGTGGTCCACCCCGGCGCGGCCCGATACGCCAACCCTGGCGGCCAAGCCGGCGACGCGATCGTTCCTTTCTCCGTTCTTTACGTCTATGGCCGGAAACTGGAAGGCGGTCGGCCTTGGATAAATTGCGCCGGGAACGCCTTAGGCGAGGACCTTTTTTGGATCCCCGGCGATTTGGCTTCCGAATGGAAGCAGTCTTTAGTCCTCGTTTTTTCCCAGCGAGTCGGCCGCTCCCCTTTAATGTTCTTTAAAAAGAAGGAAGACTTAATCAAAATCGCCTCTCAGCCGAATATCGCCTCGACTTTAGACGATCTGGCCGCGGATTTCGAAGATTTTCTGGAATATAAGGAAGTTCCGCCGGACTCATTCCCGGTCGTGGCCATGGAGCCGAACGACGAGGAAGGGGCGGTGCCCTATAACCATTTCTACCTTATGCCCATTTTTAATTACGACGAGCAGTTCGAGTCGGTGAAGCTTTTAGAGGTTGGGTCCATCGACCCAGCCATCGACGACTCAGACGACGGCCAGGGCGGCCAGGGCGGCCAAGGCGGCCAGGGCGGCCAAGGCGGCCGGGGCGGCCAGGGCGGCCAGGGCGAGGCCCCCCGCGACGAGCGCCCCGCCCAAGTCAACAACGCCATCGCCTTCGTCATCGACACGACCATTTCTATGGGGCCGTACATCGAGGAATGCCGCGAACTGACCAGGCGAATTTACGATCGGATCGTCGACTCCGGCCAGGCCAAGAACGTGGCCTTAGGGGTTGTGGCCTACCGCAGCAGCGTCCTGGCTAAGCCGGAAACCGAGTACAACACTTTAGTCATCGCCCCATTGACCACGGCCATGAACCGCGACGAGTTCGAGGACGCCTTAGATCAGGTGGAAGAGGCCAGGGCCTCGACCCACGCTTACGCCGAGGACTCTTTAGCCGGCCTCAACACGGCCATCGACAAGCTTAACTGGGCTCCCTACCACGGGCGAGTCATTTTTTTGCTGACCGACGCCGGGCCTTTGCCCTTAGAGGACCCTTTTAACTCCATCCCGGCCACTCCGGAGACGATTTACGAAAAAGCCAAGGACAAAAACATCAGAGTCATCCCGGTTCACATTAAGGCCCCGGCCGGCAGCTCCAATCACGCCTCGGCCGAACGGGCCTATAGATCCCTTTCCTTTAAGGCCGAAGGTGGGGAGCTTTACCTGGACATCCCGGCCCCCAACGCTGACGTGGGGGCCGAAAACTTCGAGTGGGCCGCCGAAGACATTCTGATGGGCATGGAAAGCGTAATTTTCGACCAGCCTCCCCCGAAACCCGCCGCCGGAGTGCCTCAAGAAAAGCTCTCCCCCTTGCGCAAGAAGGCGTCCGAGTTGGGGGCCATCCTTGGCCATTCCATCCGTCTGGACTACTTAGGCGCAAAAAACAAGGCCAAAGCCCCTAGAGTGGTCCGTACCTGGATCGCGGACAAAGACATGGGCAACCTCGATCGGGACGATCCCCGCCACACCCGGACCGTGGACGTGGCCGTCTTATTGACCAAAAACCAGTTAAGCTCGTTGGCTCGCCAGCTGAACGTCATCGTGGTCAACGCCGAGAAGGTCATGGTCGAGCAGTCGGGGGATTTTTTCAAAAACATTTTGGACGCCTCGGCCCAGATCAGTCGCGATCCTTCCCAGTTCGCTTTGAGCCCCAAGACGAAGCTCGGGGATTTTGGCCTTTTGGGGGAATTTTTGGACGACTTGCCCTATAAAAGCCTGATCATGAACATGACCGAGTCGGATTGGTACGATATGAGCCCTGGCGAGCAGGACAGGTTTATCCGGAACATTAAGGCTCGCTTGCACCAGTACTCGGAATACGACAAAGACGTGGACAACTGGGCCAAGTTCGACCGGAAAAACGACGGAGAGTGGCTGTACCGGGTGCCTCTGACCATGCTGCCTTAAGTTAAGGCCAACCCATGCCCCAAGAGCCAATCCTATCCTTCAAGGACGTCTTGAAAAAACGGCCCGGCGGCCGCGGTTACGAGCTTTTGATCGAAAGCTTCTCGATATTCCCCAAAGATCGCCTGGCCCTCATAGGCGACTCGGGAAGCGGGAAAAGCACCATTTTGGACCTGGCCGCCCTTATCTTAAAGCCGGAGTCGGCCGCTAGTTTTTATTGGCGGCCGGGGTCCGACCAGGCCGTCGATCTCTTTAGGGCCTGGGAAGAAAAGGACGTCTCCCGCTTTGAGCGAATCAGGCGCCTTCATTTGGGCTACGTGACCCAGACCGGCGGCTTGCTCCCCTTCCTTTCGGTCCGAGATAACATTCTCCTGCCGGCGAAGCTCAAAAAAATGGGCCCATTGGCCGCCGAGCGGCTAAAGGAATTGGCCCAGGAATTAAAAATCGCCGATCTCCTGGACAAGGTCCCGGCCAAGCTTTCCGTGGGCCAAAGGCAGCGCTGCGCCATCGCCAGAGCCTTAATTCATCGGCCCAGCCTGGTCTTGGCCGACGAGCCCACCGCTTCCTTAGACCCGCCCACGGCCCGCCAGGCCTTGGATTTGCTCCTATCCTTAAGCGGCGAGCAAGCTATAGTCGTTTCCACCCATAACCTGGATTTGATTAAAGGCCAAGGCTTCGCCGTTTACCAAGTCGTTTGCGAGGGCCTTGACCCGAACCTACCGGTCTCGGCCCGCCTACTGGGGCCTAAGGCCCAATCGGCTAGCCTTAAAGCCTCGCCGAGGAGCTCGCCCGATCCGGCTAGCTCGCCTAGCTTAGAAGGCCCATCGCCAGGACCGCCGGTCGGACCTTCTTTAAGGCCGCCGGGTCGGTCGCTTTGGCTAAGGCCCAAGCCAAGCCGGCCCCTTTCCTCGGCCAGGAAATCGGCTAAGCGCCTAAAACCAGCCGCGCGGTCGT
>JAITIH010000246.1 GCA_031279525.1 Deltaproteobacteria bacterium
TGCGCCCCGCGAGGGCCGGTTTTTAGGCCTGGCAAGCCCGGCCCAAAACCTCTAAACCGCGGAAAACGGGAAATGCCCTGGCCTTGGCTCGCGTCCTTTGTCCCGAAGGCGCCGTCGCATTTTAAAACTAAGGCGTCATTTACTTAGTTTAGGGGCCTTGTCGCATAATGCCATGGAGAGTTTCCATTGGCCCTCCTCGCCAGCCTAATCTCGAGGGATCGCCAGCATGCGCTCGACCGCCCTCAAAGCCGGGAGGCGGATTTCCTCAGGGACCTTAATGACCGGCTCTAAGGTCTCCAAGGCCCGAACGAGGTCCTCGATCCGGTTTTTCTTCATGTTGGGGCAGATCATGGGCGTCTGCGGCTGGTAGAAAGTTTTGCCCGGGTTTTGCTTTTGGATTGGGTAAAGGACGCCAGACTCGGTCAGGATGATGAACTCATTTTGGTCGCTTTTTTTACAGTGGTTGATAATGCCGCTGGTCGAACCGATGAAATGGGCCTCTTTTAAGATTTTTGGCTGGCACTCGGGGTGAGCCAAGACGACGGCCTTGGGGAGGGCCTTTTTTAGCTCCTGGATTTCCGGAAGGTTAAGCCGGTGGTGGGTCGGGCAGAAGCCGGGCCAGAGAAGGACCTCTTTTTCCGGGACCAGGCTCTGGGCGTAGAGGGCCAGGTTGCGGTCCGGGGTCATGAGGACCCTAGGGGAGTCTAGGGACCTTAGGACGGTCGCGACGTTGGCCGAGGTGCAGCAAATGTCGCTTAAGGCCTTGACCTTGGCCGAGGAGTTGACGTAAGTGAGGACCGGGACGCCGGGCAGCTCGGCCTTTCTCTTTTCGAGGGCGTCCGGCTCGACCATGTCGGCCATGGGGCAGCCGGCCTCAGGGTTGCCGATTACGACGGTCTTTTCCGGGCACAGGATGCTGGCCGTCTCGGCCATGAAATGAACGCCGCAGAAAACGATGACTTTAGCGGGGTTGCGCGCGGCTTCCTGAGATAGCCCTAAGGAGTCGCCCACGAAATGGGCCGCGTCGTGGATCTCGGGGGGGCAATAATAGTGGGCGAGGATGACGGCGTCTCGCTCTTTGGCCCTACGGGCGATTAGGCTTTTAAGGTTGGAATCGTTCATGGCGGCCTCCAAAGCCGGCTTATGGGGGCTAGATAGCCCTTACCTTTCAGTTTCCTCGACGACCTTTACCCCTTTGGGGACCTTAAAAGCGAATTCTTCGTAGTCCAGGGCCTGGGCCTTCACTCCGGTCAGGAAGAAGCTGGTCTTCTCCCCAGTGACCGACAAGAGATCGAAACCGGTTAGATGAAACTCTCCGTCGCTCCAGGCCACGATCTGGCCAGTGGCCGAGTCTTTATCTCGGGGAACTAAGATCAGCCCCGCCTGGTTGGCCCGATCGGGGTCGGGAGGGGCCAGTTTGACGCGGAAGTTTTTTTTCAATTCTTCCAAATTGGTTAAAAAGGCCAAAAGCGGGGCCATCTCCCCGGCCAGGTCCAGCCGGCGATAGACGTGGACTTGTTTTTCCTCGGGCAAGTACCACCAGGCCGTGTTCCCGTCCGTGGCCAGGAGTTCCTTGGCTGGCCGAGCTTGGTCGAGGCGCAGGTTGGCCGGCTTGCGCCAGGCCAGCTGGCCCGTGGCCGCCACGTTCCCGGGGTTCTGGAAAATCTCCTGAGATAGGGGAGTCTGGGTCCGCCGGCTGTAGTCGGCGACCAGGCCGTCTAAGCCCTGGTAGCGTTTGGCCAGGCCCTTTAAGATCTCCTCGCCTTTCGAGGCGGCCTGGGCCGGCCCCGCGGCCAAAAGGCCAAAGGATAAAAGAGCCACAAGAGCAAGGCCAAGGCCAAAGACGGGCTTAAAAGCGCGGCGAAATTCCATGGCAAGGCTCCTAAAATAATAATCAGGCCCGCGGCGGCCCTCAAAAAGGCCATAAAGCCCAAAGGCCGCGAAAGGCGGCGAATAAGTTAATTTTTGACGTTAATTATAACAGCTAAGGGGCCATTCAACAATCGGCCAAAAAAGCTAGACGGGTCGCTGGCCAGTCGCCCGTCGCCTTAAAAGGTCAAAAAAGCCTCCCCGTTATCCCTAGGAACCTCCCTTTAGGTCTTCCCTGGATCGTCTCCAGATCCTCTTGCGATCTTTCCTAAAGGCCCTGCCCAGGGTCTCGCCTAAGGTAGCCAAAAGGCCCTTGGGCCGCCCCCCCAAAAACCAGGAGGGTCGGCGGGGCCTAAGCCTCCCTAAGCCCCTCTATAATAAGTTGCGCCGGAGCGTTAGGCCGGCCCCGGCGTCGTTTAGCCAAAACCCATTCGGGGCGGGTTTTTGGCCTCTATAAACAATAGTCGGGTCGCGATCGTCGCCTGTCAAGCCCTATGGCCTTGGCCTGGCCGCCCTTTTTCGTTTATAGAGCCCCTAATTTACGCTTGAGCCGCCTTGGCCAGGCCAGGCGCGCCTATATCTGGCCTAAACTATAGGACTAATAAGACTTATAGGCTGGCCTGGTTGACTTTTTCGTAATCGGGCTTATTTTTTCAGTATTCGGCTGGCCAAAGCCGGCGGCCGACGATTGGCCGCCCCTTAGCCAGATAATGCCGTAAGGCTTTGCCAGAACGCGGGCCGGCTTCGCCGGAAAGCGGCTGGCCAGATTAAGCTTGCCATAAAAGCGGCGAAAAAACCGCGAACGCCCATAAGGCGGCCAATCGTCTTTTTTTTGACTCCAAGGCCATGGGCTAAAGGCGCGGAGCCTCCGGATTTGGCGGCGTTTTAAGCCTGTGATATGATTCGATAAAATTTTTCCCTTGCGGAGGGCCTATTTTAGGGATGCGCGTCGACGACTATAAAAACGCTATACGCCTAGCCGCGGCCGATCTGGCTGGCCGTGATCCGGCCCGAACGGCCGAGACGGCCGGGGCCTCATGGGACGGCCAAAAAATGGGCCTTAACTTTATGGGCCGGTCGGTCGAGGTGGTCCCGCCCGAGTACGAGATCCGCTGGGCCGACCAGAAGGCGGGCGAGGAGTTCAGCCTGACCGACGCGGTCTTGGTTCTCCACTACCTTCAGGGGGCTAAGGGCTTAGAGCCGGACGGCGAGTTGGTTAGCTACCGCCAGATCCCGGGGGGCGAGTTTTACGTCCAGGCCTTTCACCGGCGGGCCGAGATTCCTCTGACCCAAGCCTTTGGCCATAAGCCGGGGCTCTTTTCCCAACTCGCCCCTAAGCTGGGCGGGGAGGCTCGCGCGGAGCACGGCGACGAGGCGGCCGTCTTTCGGGTCCTGCCGCACCTGGAGATCCTGCTCTTAATCCGACACGGTGACGAGGAGTTCGAGCCGGACGGCCAAGTTCTGTTCGACAAGACCATCGTTCACTACCTTAACATTGAAGACGTGGCCTGGTTAGGCTCGGCTTTGGTCTATCGCCTGATGGGCCTGGCCCGCGGCCTTTAGGCCCTCAAGGCGATAAAGGCTCTGGGCGCGTTGGCCCAGAGGCGGAGGCGACATGAAACTAGCGGTTTCCGGCAAGGGCGGCGTTGGCAAAACCACCTTGTCCGCGATATTGGCCTATTTATTTAAGGAGAGCGGGGCCAAGGTTCTGGCCATCGACGCCGATCCCGACGCCAATCTGGCTGGGGCTTTGGGTTTTACCGATCTATCCGGCTTGACCCCCATCTCGGAGATGACCGAGTTGGTGGCCGAGCGCACCGGCAGCAAACCCGGGACTTATGGGACCTTTTTTTCCATTAACCCCAAAGTCGACGACCTGCCCGAGGCCTTGGCCAAGGAAATTAACGGCATCCGCTTCATGACCTTAGGCGGGGTTAAAAAAGGCGGGGGCGGCTGCATCTGCCCGGAGAGCGTCTTACTCAAAAGCCTAGTCATGAATCTGGTCTTAGCCCGGGACGAAGTGGTCATCTTGGACATGGAGGCCGGGTTGGAGCACCTGGGCCGGGCCACCTCGACCGGGGTGGACGCCCTCATAGTGGTGGCCGAGCCGGGGCTTAGGTCCTTGGAGACGGCCAGGGTGGTCAAAAAGCTGTGCGACGACTTGCGCCTAAAAAACGTCTACGTGGTGGGCAACAAGGTCCGCAATCAGGGCGATCGCGACTTCATCGCCAGTCACGTCGGGGGTTTGCCGGTCCTAGGGCACATCCCCTACGCCGATAGCGTCGTCGACGCGGATCGCCTAGGGGTCGCGGTTTTCGATAAGTCCCCGGAGGCGGTCGCGGCCTGCCGGGAAATTTACCGCCACCTCGCCAATTAGCCCCGCCCGGAACCGACTCCTTGGCCCCAGACCTTTTTCAGGCCCGCCGGCGGCCGGCCAAAGCCTTGGAAATAGCCGACTTTAGGACTGCCTGGGCCGTGGACGCCGACCGGATTCTGCACTCGCGGGCTTTTACCCGGTACATCGACAAGACCCAGGTCTTTTACCTTCTAAAGAACGCCCAAATCACCCACCGGGTCCTCCACGTCCAGCTGGTCTCCCGGATCGCCCGGACCATCGGGGGGCGGCTGGGCTTGAACCTGGACCTCATTGAGGCCATGGCCTTGGGGCACGACCTGGGCCACCCACCCTTTGGGCACGATGGGGAGCGGTTCCTCTCCGACCTGTGTTTGGCCCAGGGCCTAGGCCAGTTTAGCCACGCGGTCATGAGCGTGAGGTTTTTAGAGCGCTTGGAAAAGGGCGGCCAGGGCCTTAATCTGACCTTAGGGACCTTGGACGGGATCCTCTGCCACGACGGGGAGTCGGACTACGCCTCGCTCTCGCCGGAGGGGCCTTTCGACTTTCCAGAGTTCGACCGGCGCCTGGCCGTCCGGACCCATAACCCCAAGGCCTTAATCAACCCCATGACCAGGGAAGGCTGCGTGGTCCGGTTGGCCGACTCCATTAGTTACGTGGGCCGGGACCTTGAGGACGCCATTGAGATCGGCTTAGTCGGCCGCTCCGACCTGCCGAAAGAGATAGGCGAGGCCTTAGGCTACACAAATGGGAGCATCGTTTATCGCCTGGTGGAGGACCTTTTGCGGAGCTCTGAGGGCGAGGTCGAGAAAGTGGCCTTCTCCCCTGAGATTGGCCGGGCCCTTTTGGACCTGAAGAACTTTAACCGGACCCATATCTACTTCAACCCGAAGGCTAAGAAAGAGACCCCCAAAATTCAAAGGCTGTACGAGATCCTTTTTGAGGCCATGGTCGAGGATTTCGGCAAAGGCCCTAAGGTCGAGGCGGCCGAGCTTTTTTTGGGGCGGCTGGACCCGGGCTATGGCCAGGAGGCCTCGCCCGAGGAAAAGGCCCGCGACTTCCTCGCCGGGCTGACCGACGAGGCTTTCCTCCGCCTGGCCAGCGATTTGTTGCTGCCTAGGTGGAATCTAGAGACTTTTAAGTGAGTTTATGGCGAATACCGTAAAAATAGGGCCCACGGCCATAGGCGGAAAGGCCCCTTTGTGCCTAATCGCCGGGCCTTGCGCCATCGAGTCCATGGCCATATTGCGCCAGGCCGCCGAGGCTTTACTGGCGGTCACCGAGAAATTGGGCCTAGGGCTCGTCTTCAAATCCAGCTGCGACAAAGCCAATCGCTCCTCGCTCGCCTCTTTTCGGGGCCCGGGCTTTGAGGAGGGTTTGGGTATGCTGGCCGACCTTAAAAAAGAGTTTGGCTTAGCCGTGGTCAGCGACGTCCACGAGACCTGGCAAGTGGCTAAGGCGGCTAAGGCTTTGGACCTAATCCAGATTCCGGCCTTTTTGGCTAGGCAAACGGACCTTCTTTTGGCCGCCGCGGCCAGCGGGCTCCCGGTCCAGGTCAAAAAAGGCCAGTTCATGGCCCCGGAGGACATGCTCTTAGTGGCCGACAAGCTGGCCTCAGAGCCCAACTTCGCCGGGCTAACCCTCGTGGAACGCGGGGCCTGCTTCGGCTACCACAACCTGGTCGTGGACCTAAGGTCCTTGGTGGTCATGGCCCGCTCCGGCTGGCCAGTGGTCTTCGACGCCACCCACTCGGCCCAGCTGCCCACGGCCGCGGGCTCGGCCTCGGGCGGTCAGCGGGAGTTTATCCCGGCCCTGGCTAGGGGGGCGGTGGCCGTGGGGGTCGACGGGGTCTTTCTGGAAACCCACCCTATCCCGGACCAGGCTCTGTGCGACGGGCCCAATCAGTGGCCCTTAGCCGAGCTTAAGCCCTTATTGACCGAGCTCGCGGCCATCGACCGCCTGGCCAAAGAACGCGTGGGCCCCCGATGACCAAGCCCCATAACCTCAAAGTTTCAAGGTCCTTAGGCCTTATGGGCCTTAAATGGGTCGGCTTCGACGTGGACGGGGTCATGACCGACGGCGGCATTTTTATCGGCGACTCGGGGGTGGAGTATAAAAGGTTCCATAGCCGCGACGGCCATGGCCTTAAAATGCTCTCCCGCTCAGGCTTAGAGGTGGGCATAATCACCGGCCGCCAAAGCCAGGTCGTCGCCCGTCGGGCCTTGGAGCTGGGGATCGCCGACCCGCGCCAGGGAGTCAAGGACAAGCTGGCCGTCTACGAGGCGATCCTCAAGGAAAAAGGCCTAAGCCCCGAGCAAACGGCGTTCGCCGGGGACGACGTGGTGGATCTGCCTATCCTCCGCCGCTGTGGCTTGGCCCTGGCCCCGGCCGACGCCTGCCCGGAAGTCCTGGCCGTCGCCCATTTCGTGGCCAAATCCCGGGGCGGCCATGGGGCGGTTCGGGAGATGGTGGAGTTTATCCTAAAAGGTCAGGGTCTTTGGGATGTCCTGGTCGCCAAATACGAAGCCTAAGGCCCCTGAGCCCCCCGAGTCCACTGGGCCAGAGCTTAAGGCCGCGGGCCTTGAGACCTTGGGAGCGGGGCGGCCTTTAGACCTAGGGCCCCAGGCTTTAGGGCCGGCCCCGACGGCCGCGGGGCCAATAGCCGCGGAAGAGCCCTTGGCCGCGGAAGGGCCATTAGCCCCAGGGCCAGAGGTTTTAGAGCCGGCCTTGTCGGCCGAGGGGCCATTAACCCCAGAGCTAGAGGCTTTAGAGCCGGCCATTAAGGCTGAGCCTTCGGAGTTGGCGGGCTGGCCAGGCGAGGAGCCTTTAGCCGCGGAAGTCAAGGGCCAGGCCCCAGCCCGCGAAAGTCCGAAGGATGCGGCCCCGGCCGCCGCGGAAACCGCGGCGGAGCGCCTGGCCCGTTTAAAGCGCCTGGCCTTGGATCTGCCCGCCTCGCCCGGGGTCTACCTCATGAGCGACCGCAAAGGCCAGATCGTCTACGTGGGTAAAGCCAAGGTCTTGCCCCGGCGGGTCAGCGGGTATTTTCGGGAGAGCGGCCTGGCCCCCAGGGTGGCCCTTTTGGTCAGCCAGGTCGAGTCTTTCGAGGTCGTGGTCGTCAACACCGAGAAAGAGGCCCTGATCCTGGAAAATAGCCTCATCAAGAAGCATCGGCCCCGCTTTAACGTCGTCCTCCGCGACGACAAAACCTATCCCTCCTTGCGCCTAAACTTCCGCGAGCCTTTCCCTTTTTTGGAGATAGTCCGCCGTCCGGTTAAAGACGGGTCCATCGTCTATGGCCCCTTTCCCTCGGCCGGGGCCTTAAGGGAGACCGTCC
>JAITIH010000070.1 GCA_031279525.1 Deltaproteobacteria bacterium
GGCGTAGGCGGGTTTGGGACTAAAAAAAGAAAAAACCAAAGCTTAAAGGCTCCCCATCGAGAGCTTTCTCGTTTTTAAGGCTTCATGGGCCTTAGCGGTCTCTAGCCGCGAGGCCAGAGACCGCTAAGGCGATCTTACTTGACTATGTTTTTCCCCTCGACGGTGACTTCGTGGCCTTCGCCGGCCTCCATTAAGACTTTGTAATCCACGGTGGGCTTAGGAAAGGAATACTCGTCGTCGGCGTTCATGGCCCCGACCACGATCTCCTTGCCGTCGGTCCCTAAAACTTTCACCGTGACCCCCGAGGCCGAGGAGCCGTCGGAGAACCCCCCCTCGCAAGTGATGGACCCGTCGTCGTTGTCCGCGCAGTTCATGTAAGCGCTATGGGCCTGGGCGGACTGAGACCAGAAAATAAGGCCCATGGCTAAAGCGAGAGCCAACCACAAATTCTTCGTTCTTAACACTTTTTCCTCCAAACTTAGATGGATGATAAATCTCGTTAATAAACCTCGCCCTTAAAGGCGCGATTAAAAAGGTTAATAAATTACCCGGCCCCGACTTTGGCCAAAGCCTTCGGGGACTTTTCGGGGATCAGGCCAGTGGCCAGGGTGGCGAAAAGGCAAATCGCGTAGAAGAGCCACATGGTCGCCCAGCCGGAAAGCCCCAATAAGGTCCCGCCGGTGAAGACGGCCATCGCCGCGACCAGGCCAAAGGCGGACTGCCAGGCCAAGGCGAAGAGCATCCAGCGGGTGGAGTTGGCTTGCAGACGCACCATGATGGAAGCCGGAAGGCAAGGAGGGTACAGAGCCATGAAAATCATGAGGGCTAAGGCGTGGAGCGGGGTGAAGCCGCTGCGGTTGTCCTTTAGATCCTGGGCCGGGGAAGTGGCGGCGCCATCTGGGTCCTCCGAAAGGCCATAGATCGCCCCTAAGGTGGCCGCGCTGTTTTCCTTGGCCGCGAAGGCCGAAAGCAGGGCGATGTTGACCCGCCAGTCGAATCCGGCCCATTTCGTGATTGGCTCCAAGGCCAGGCCGACCATGCCCAAAACGCTGGACTGAAAAGTCTCCTCCTTCATCTCGCGCCTAAGCTTTTTGCGCTCGCTGGCCACTTTCCGAAGGCCCTTTTTCAGCTCGGAAAACTCTGGCCCCGAGCCCTTTAAAAGGCCGTAAAGGCGCGGGGAGCTTATGGCGAATCTGGCCTCGACGGCGTCGGCCTTGGCCTGCTCGGTCACGCCTATTTTGGCCGTCTTAATGGCCTCGTCCAAAAGAATTAGCCCGCCGACGTCGTCGGTGGAGACTTGGCCGTCCAAAGGAGTCCCTTTTAAGCGGCCTAATAAGGCGGCCTTGGCCGCGTCGGCCTTGGCCTCGAAGCCGGCGAACCGTTCCGCGTTTAGCTTAGGGAAGCTAATGAGGCCGAAAACCACGACCGAGACGACCAAGACCACGGTGACGATCTTTTTCAAAAAGAGCCAAACCCGCTCAACCGTGCGGATCAAGACGGTCCTGACCCCGGGGGCGTGATAGGGTGGCAGCTCCAAAATGAAAGGCGCGCTGACCTTGCCCTTTAAAACGGTGAGGGTCATGACCCTAGCCACGGGGAGAGCCATGAGCAGGGTCACCGTGGCGATGAAAAACATGGCCAAAGAGCTCTGGAAAGAGGTGGTGGAGAAAAAGGCCCCAATTAAAATGAGATACAAAGGCACCTTGGCCAGGCAGTTCATCATGGGAGCGATGAGAATGGTGGCCAGGCGGGCCTTTTCGTCCGGAATGGCCCTGGTGGCCATGATGGCCGGGATGGCGCAGCCGCCCACGTAAACCCCGCCTAAAATCAAAGGCAAAGTCGACTGGCCATGGAGGCCAAAGCGCCGAAAGAGCCGGTCCAACAGGAAGGCCATCCTCGGCATGTAGCCGCTGTCCTCCAAGATGGCGATGAGGGCGAAAAGGAGAATGAAGATGGGCAGGTAATTTAAGACGGCGGCCAAGCTCTTTAAAACCCAGACCCCCAAGGAATAGGCCACGGGGTCGTCTAAAAAGCCCTGGCTGGGTAGTAAGCTCGTCAGGAAGTCTTGGCCCTGGCCCCACAAGGGCCAGATCTTGGCGGCCAAGGCCCCGCCGTAGACGATGGAGATCTGATAGAGGCTTAACAAGACGGCCACTAAAATTATGGGCCCAAAGACCCGGTGGCAGACGGCTTTGTCGATTTTGTCGGACAAGGTGGCCTTGCCGGGCTCCGAGTCCGTCTGAAACCGCCCGGTCAGCTCCTTGGCCTTCTTGTGCCGGGCGAAGGCCAGATGCCGGGCCGGGGAGAGGCCCATGGCCCGCTCGAACTCAGCCCCTAGCCGGGCGGCCTCCGCCAAAATCCCCTCGACCTTTTCCGGGGCCTTGTTGGCCAGGCGTTTTTGGGCCTCGACGTCGCCCTCCAAAAGCTTTAAGGCCAGCCATCTGGGCGAGCAGCCAAGGCCGTCTAGGCTCTTTAACGAGTCGGTTAAAGCCTCCGCCGCGGACTCCAAAGGCCCGTAGTCCAGCCGAAAGGGCTCTGGCTTCCCGCAGTGGCCGCAAGAGGCGCAATCGGACGGCGGCCCGGCCAGGGCCGCCTTCAGCTCCCCTAAGCCTTGGCCGCTTTTGGCGGACATGGCAAAGGCCCTAACCCCTAAACTCTCGCCTAGGCCGGCCACGTCGATCCTGACGCCCCGCCTTTTGGCCACGTCCATCATGTTCAAGGCCAGGATCTGGGGCCGCTCGGTTTCCAATAGCTGGATGGTTAAGTACAGGTTCCTTTTTAAGTTGGCCGCGTCGACGACGTTGACTAAAACGTCCGGTTTTTTTTCGACGATGTGCTCCCGGGCCAAAGTCTCTTCCAGCGAGTAGGACGTTAGGCTGTAAGTCCCGGGCAGGTCGACGACCATGACGGTCGTCTCCCCCATCTTAAAGCGCCCGGTTTTTTGCTCCACCGTCACCCCGGGGTAATTGGCCACGTGCTGCCGGGCCCCGGTCAAGGCGTTAAAGACCGTGGACTTGCCGCTATTGGGTTGGCCGGCCAAGGCCACAGAGACTTTAGAGCCCATCTCGCGCGACCTCGACGAACTCGGCCTCGGCGTGGCGGATGGCCAGGAACACCCCTTCCAGCTGAATTTCCAAAGGGTCGACCAAGGGGGCGTTGCGGATAATTTTTAAGGCCGCCCCCGGACAGAAGCCCAAGTCCATGAGGCGCCTTTCCAAGGCCCCGTCCGCCGATAGCCCCACCATGCGGCAAGTCTCGCCAGGCTTTATTTCGTTCAAATTCATTAAACACCGCGCTCGCGATCGCCAAAAGGGCGACCAAAAAAAAGCTAAAACCCTCAAAAATTGGCCCCCTAAGGGCTTGGCCAACCTTAACGACTAAACTTTAGGGCATAAAGCCAGAAAGGGCTTGGCCGTCTCGGCGGCTAACCTTTTGGCTTTAGGCCTTCGACGAAAAACGGCCGGGCCCGCGCCCAAAACCTCTTAAGAAGGCGCCAAAAAAGCCTAATAAACCCGACGACGCCCTCGCCGAAAAGAGGCCACGCAGGACCATAACGGCTTATAGGGGCTTTAAAAGCGCCTAAAAACCCTTAAAGCCTAAGGCGGCTAAGGCGATAAAAGGCTAAGGCCTCAGGGCCTTAACGAGCCCAATCAAGGCGTTTCAAGAGGCCAAACCCCTGGCCAAGAGAGGGCTAAAACGGCCACTTAATGAGACTAAGGCTTTCTAGCCTTTTAAGCCCGCCTAGCGAAGCTGATTAAGTTATTAAATAAACTTTATCTAATTAAATTAAGAATAATATATAATTAAATATCTTTTTAAATAAGCATATTTATTATAAATCATTAATAATTTTAAATTTATACATCTAAAAGAGGCTGGCAGCCAACGCAAGAATACGTCTCTAGTTCCCGCCCCAAAAACGATAGGGGCCGTCGTCGGCCTGGGGCGAGGCCCTTTCTTAGGCGAGAGCTCGCCGGCCCGCCGGCCAAGTCCTAATGCCTTGATATTAAGACTGATTCTTATTATATACAAAAAATTCGTTGAGGCAAGCAAATATGATGGTCTGGCAAAAACACCTGTTTTCGAAAATCATTAGAAAATTATTTTAATAATTTCAAGAGGTTAATTTTCTAGCTTTCATTTTCCGAACTTTTTGCGAAGCCATCGAATATTATAGTCTGGGGATTTTTGATTGGCGAGGCGCGGCGGCTAGAGGCCCGGGCGGGCCATGGAAAAGCGATTTTTTGAATTCCCAAAAAAAGGGGCTCGTAGGTGGTCAGGATAAGAAAAAAAATTACTTTATAAACAATAATATAGACAACAATCTAGATAATAATCTTAAATCATTTAAATAATTATGTTAATTTACTATATAACAATTCAATTGAATGGATTTTATGGGACCCTCCTTAGCCACTTTGAGACGCCTAAAAATCCGTGAACGCTTACCTCCTTAGGGCCAAAAAATGCCGCCAACTTAATTTTGATGGTCTCGCAAAAACCCCTGTTTTCGGGAATCGGGGGAAAAATCTTTTAATAATTTCAGGAGGTTATTTTTCTGATCTTTCATTTTCCGGATTTTTTGCGACGCCATCAATTTTCACTAGGATTTTTGCCTTTTTAGCGTTTATTCGCGGGTCTTTTTCGCCGCGTTTTTAACGCCGCTTAAAGGGGCAGGGGCAATAGAAGGCCCACAAATTTCAATTCGCGGGGAGAGAGGGGCTTTTTCGGCTTAGGGCTCCATGCCGAAGTCGCTTAGGGTTGGAACCTTAATTTTCGGGAACTTAAACGGAGCGGCGCTTTCGACGATTTTGATCCCCCGTTGTCTAAGCCCACTTTCTCTTAAAGGAAACCTTACGTCGCGCGCGTTAATCGTAATGTTCACTTTCGAATCCGAAGAGCGTTGGATTTCCCCAGACACCGCGACGTTTCGCCAGCGAGCGTTTTTAACGTTAAGATCCCCTGGGAAAAGCAGCCCATCGATATTAACGTTCTCAAAATCAAGGCCGGTGACGATCATTTTTTTGCCGTCTAAATTGCCGATTATCAGGTTTTTAGCGTTTACGTCGCGAACGTAAAAGTTTCCGCTTACCATATTCATAAAAGCGGGACCGCCCCTGTTGCCTTCAAGGTAAACTAAGCCCGTGTCTTTTTTCGCCAACAATACGGTGCGGCCAAATATTAACTCATTAGGATCGTAGGGAGCGAATGCGTTGTTAATCATATAAAGGGCATCCTGGTTTTCATCTCCCACCTGTCCCGAGGTGAGGGAATCCTTAACCACGGTGGCTACCCTTGCCCCTTGAAGCATGGAGGAACCTATAAATTTTGAGTTTTCCACGTAACAGTGTTTAGGGAAGCCTAATATACCTGAATGATCGGCAAATTCGCTATTTTTAATATGCACAGTGCTATCCTTGCCATACACTATCGCAAATATTTCTCCTTTAAATTTACAATTTTCTATTAAAAGATGAGTTTCACTTAATAAAAACGGTATAT
>JAITIH010000102.1 GCA_031279525.1 Deltaproteobacteria bacterium
TGTAACATCAATATAATGTGAGATTTTGGCGTTCTAGACGCCGGTCTAGCCGTGGATTAATCCACGGAACCCATGATTTAAAGCTACTTTGAGACGCCTAAAAATCCGTGAACGCTTACTGAAGCCTTTAGCCTAAAAGAGTCTTTAGCCTGAAAGAGTCTTTAGCCTGAAAGAGCCTTAAGCTTGGAAGAGCCTTAAGGCTTTGAGCGGGCGAGCTTGGCCCAAAACGGGCCAAAAGCCCGCGAATGGCCGCCGGCGTGGAAATTTTTTTTGACTTTCAGGCCATTTTTGCTAGCATTAACTAGACGTTAAACTGTTTTTCCTTTTAGTTCTTCGTTTTAGGGGAGTCGACCAGACTCGTTAGGGAACCGACCGTTCCGGAATCTTTCGCTTAAGTTTAGCCTCGCCGCCCGTTTAGTTTAGCGGCGTCGCGCGCTTTATAGCCATAAGGCGACGACGCGCCAATGGCTTAGCGAGCGTTTTTCTTTTTTTGACTTAATGTCGCCATTAGTGGCCCGACCAGCTTCTTTCCGATCCTTAAAATTTAAAATTCCAGTTCTTTACGGCCCGCGGTTTGAGTCCCTTCGCGGCGAGCGCGCGCTATCGCCAAAAAAGGCCCCTTTTGGCCCATTAGGCTATAAGGCCGCCAAGGCCACTGGCGTCGCTTTAGGCCCACCTAAGGCGAGGCCCCCGCCTCGCCGAATCTTTAAGGGGGTTAACCTTGCCCCAAAAATTAACGAAATGAGAGGGTTCATGGCTCGCAAAAGCCCTATCGACGACAAACTCCTGCAAATAGAGACCCTAGGCCCGGCCAAGATCAACTCCCCCCTTCTTGGCGGCTCCCCCCAAAGCGGCCGCGACCAGGACGAGTCCATCGCCTGGGAGGCCTTCACCGACGACAGTCAGCGCATCCTCATGGACGCGACCTTGGCCTCCATCGCCAAGTTCAAAGAGGAAAACCAGACTCCGGCCAGCTTCGAGCAGGCCGGGGCCAGGCGCCAGATCTACTTCGACCCCTCCAAGGTCCGGGCGGCCATCTTGACCGCCGGCGGCCTGTGCCCAGGCCTAAACGACGTCATCCGCTCCTTGGTCATGACCTTGTACTACCGCTACGGGGTCCACAACATCTTAGGGATCAAGTACGGCTACCAGGGCCTCATCCCGGCCTTCGGCCACGCCCTAGTCCCTCTGACCCCGGCTCTGGTCTCGGAGATCCACCAATTTGGGGGGACCATCCTAGGCTCCTCCCGGGGCGACCAGTCGGTCGTGGAACTGGTGGACTCCCTAGAGCGCCTCAACATGAGCATCCTCTTCTGCATCGGCGGGGACGGCACCTTAAGGGGGGCCCACGCCATCGCCGAGGAGATCCACAAAAGAAGCCTTAAGATCTCCGTGGTCGGGGTGCCCAAGACCATTGACAACGACATTAGCTTAGTCTCGCGGTCGTTTGGCTTCGAGACGGCCGTCTCCGTGGCCACTGAGGTCATCCGCAGCGCGCACACCGAGGCCTTAGGGGCCCCGTGGGGGGTGGGACTGGTCAAGCTAATGGGCCGCGACTCGGGCTTTATCGCGGCCACCGCGGCCCTGGCCTTAGGCGACGCCAACTTTGTGTTGATTCCAGAGGTGGACTTTGACGTCGAGGGCCATGGGGGCCTTTTAGACAGACTCTACGAGCGCCTAAAGTCCCGCGGCCACGCCGTCATCGTGGTGGCCGAAGGAGCGGGCCAGAAGTATTTCCAAGACGAGTCGGTTATGAAGGACGCTTCCGGTAACGTCCTCCACAACGACATCGGCCAATTTTTGGCCGACCGCATCCGTTCCTTCTTCAAAAACCTAAACCAAGAGCTAAACCTTAAGTACATCGACCCTAGCTACATCATCCGAAGCGCCCCGGCCAACTCCAGCGACCAAGTCTTCTGCAGCTTCTTGGGCCAAAAGGCCGCCCACGCGGCCATGGCCGGCAAAACCGACCTTCTGATCGGCCAGTGGAACGACCACTTCGTCCACGTGCCCATCGCCATGGCCATCTCCCGCCGCAAAAAGGTCGACCCCATGGGCGATTTGTGGAATAGCGTCCTAGAAAGGACCGGCCAGCCGACCCTGGAAGCCCATAAGAGCTAGCCACTCTAAAACTAGCTTTAGCCGCCCTTTTGGGCGCCCTTTTGGCCCATTGGCCAAAAGGGACGCCCGCTCCTAAAGCGACTTTTAGGGGGGCTCTAGGCCAAAAGGGGCGCCCGCTCCTAAAACGACTTTGGGGGGCTATAAGCCAAAAGGGACGCCCACTTAAGGGCGGCTTTTAGGGGGGCTATGGGCCAATAGGGGCGCCCGTTCCTAAAGCGACTTTAGGGGACTATGGGCCAAAAGGGGCGCCCGTTCTTAAGGCGGCGAATATAGGCTAAGGGCGAGGAAGGCCAGAGGAAGACCAAAGGAGGGCCACAGCTGGGACCGGCCAGGGCCAAAAAGCCAGACCGGCGTTCTTAAGGATCGGCGGCGGCCTTAGGGGTAAGGATGAGAGCCAAAAAGCTTTAGGCCAAGGTCTACAAGGACATCGGCCTAAAAGGACGTCGGCCTTAGATCGGCTAAGGCTAGCGGAAAACGCTAGCGGCGAAAGCCAAAGCCCAAAAGAGTGGCGGCGGGCTTAAGGCGGGGACCGGTTAAGGGAGGTAGGGCCTAAGGGTCTCCGCCCAAATCTTGTAGGCCATAGGCCGCAGGTGAACCCCGTCGTAGGTCAATTGGCTAGGCAGCTGCCCGTCCGGCCCCAGAAGGGGCGTAAAGAGATCGACGTAGGCGACCTTCGCCTCTTGGGCGGACTTGGCCAAAAGCCCATTGACCGCTTTAATGTAGGCGTTGGTAAAACGCGGGGACTTATTTGAGAAAAAGCTCTCCCTTATGGGAATGAGGGAGCAGACGTAAAGGCGGGCGCCCGGGAGGCGCTCTTTTATTTCCGCCCAGATCTTTTCATGAACGTCCCTTACGTCCGCCGCCGAGTCGCCCCGGCCTAGGTCGTTGATCCCGCCCTGCAAAAAGATCCGGGTGGGCCTTAGTTCCACGGCCTGGTCCAGCCTAGACCAGATCCGGGCGGTCGAGTCCCCTGGTTTACCGAGGTTAAAGACCTCAACCCCCGCCCTTTCCCCCATGAAGGCCCCGCCCCAATAGGTCAGGCTGTCGCCTAAGAAGACGACCCGCTCTAAGGGGGCCTCCGGCCCCCCTTCGGCCGCCCAGGCCGGGGCGGCCAAGAGGGCCAGGATCCCTAGGCTAAGCGCCCAGGCCATCTTCGCGGCCCTTAGGGGGGTTGGCCCGCTCAGGGCCGGCCCCTTCGACTTTTAGGGCCTGGCCGCTGGCTTCGCCGTTATGGCTCCCAATGGCCGCCTGGCCTTTTAGGCTAATCTGGGAAAAGAAAAAGACCGAGATTGGGACCCCTAGGAGCATGCCCCACAGACCCATGAGGCTGTGGGCGATGTAGAGGATCATGAGGGTGATGACCGGGTTTAACTTCATGACCGCGGAGACGATCCGGGGGTTTAGGACGTAGGCCTCCACGGCGTGGACGGTCACGATGAGGCCCACGACCTGAGCCAACATGGTTTGGCCGCCGACGTTCATGGCCACTAAGGCGATGGGAACCGAGGACATTAAGACCCCCAAGACCGGGACTAGGCCGCAGCAGAAGACGATGATGGACAAAAGGGCCGTGGTCCCGGTGCCGATGACGGAAAGCCCGACGAAGGTGAGGCAGGTGTTGATGGCCGAGATGAAAATCTGGGCCCGAAAGTTCTCGCACACCACCTGGGCGAACTTAATGACGTTGGAGGTGGTGGCCTCGTAGATGACCTGAAGCTTGGTGTACCTTAGCCGCCGGAACTTCTGGATGAGGTCGGGCAAATCCAGCATGATGAGGAAGCTAAAGAGCATGGCGATGAAGAACCAGGATAGGTACTTCCAGGTCACCTCCAAGGTGGTTCGCCCGAACTTGAGCCACAGGTTGGCTAAGGACTCCTGGCTCATGGCTTCCTTGAGGCGGTCGAACCCGGTCTTTAAGTAAGGGTAGTCTAAAGACCACTTGTCCAAGTATCCGTTAAAGGTGCCGACGTTCTCCGGCAAGGCTCCCATGAAGTGCTTGGCCTCCTCTAAGATTTTCGGGAAGGCGAAGCGAACGAAGACCCCCACCATGGAAAAAAACAAAAGGTAAATGATGACGACTAGGACCTTCCTAGGCAACTTGGTCAGCCGATACAGGCCCCTGGAGAGGCTGTGGGCGACGAAACACATAATGAAGGTGATGAAGATCAGCCCGAACATGGCCCGCATGACGTAAAGCAGGTAGAAAAAAACCGTCCAAATTATAATAACCCGGTTAACCCGGGCGAATTCGTTCACGCTAAAGGCCATGTTTTTCCTTTTAACTAGACCTTATGGCCTAGCTTTCTCTCTTTCGCCATTAATTTTTCGCTTATTTTTGAGCCCGAAAGACGGCTCCCGAAAAGGCGACCCTTAAAAGGCGCGCTCTAAAAAAAGAAGGGCCCCTGTAGGCGAGCCCACTAAGAAGAACCCCCCAAAAATCAGATGACCCGATTAATGACCACCCCCACCGAGGCCTGGTCGGCTATCTGGGCCACCTGGCCTAGGGCGTTGTAGTTCTGGGGCAGGTAGTCGGAAGCGTGGTAATGGCTCTGGGCTTCGGCCAAGGCGCTGTAATTCTGCTTGGTCAGGTCCGGGATATGGCCGTTTTGGTGGCGACCGATGGAGACCGGGGGGATCTGCGGCGACAGGTAAGTGGTCCTCTGCATGGGCCCCACCGAGTTGTGGGCCATGGCCTGGGCCTCGCTGCGGGTCAGCAACTGGGAGACGTTGGTCCTTTCAGAGTGGAGGGCCGTCCGGTAGGTGGCCGCCGCCGCTATGGAGGAGAGATTGCCTCGATTGACTGGGCCTATCACGATGGCCGACTCCTACTTCGGGACGTCGCCCACGTGGAACTCCACGCGGCGGTTTTTGGCCCGGTTTTCCTCGGTGTCGTTGGGGACGATGGGCCGGGTTTTGCCAAAGGAGACCGTCTTTAGCCTCTCGGCCGGGGCCCCGAACTTAACCAACAGCTCCTTGACCGCCTCGGCCCGACGCTGGCCTAGCTCCAGGTTATAGGCTTCGGTCCCCTTGTCGTCGGTGTGGCCGGCGATGGTCACCTCGGCCAACTGGGGGTTAGCGACCAGGATCTCGGCGGCCGCTTTAAGCCTTGGCTGAAAGGCGTATTTGACCTCAGCCTTGTCGAAGTCGAAGAACTGGGCGTAGGCGGCTATCCAGCAGCCCCGCTCGTCGGCCGGGGCCCCTTTCGGGGTGTTGGGGCACTGGTCGCGCTCGTCGCAGACCCCGTCCGAGTCGCTGTCCCGGCAAGGCGGCAGATCCCTGGGCCCAAAGATCTCCGTCATCATGGCCTCGAACTGAGCCTCGTCGTCCAGTATATTACACATGTCGTAAGCTTGGCCACCTCCGGCTTGGGCCACTTCCTGAGCCAACTTGGCCGCGTCCTTATGGCTAGAGGCGTAAAAGGCGTAAACCTTGAGTCCCTGGCCGTGCTTTCGGCGAAGAGAGCGGGCTTTGGCCGCCGGATCGCCGGGGTCGGTCGTGGCCTCAAAATCGGAGACCATAATTATGGCCTTAGGGTCGCCCATGGCCTTAAGCTCAGACTCCGAGGCCTCTAAAGCCGAGCCAAACGGCGAGATGGAGTCGGCGGCGTTCAAGCGGCCAATGGCCGTCTCCATGGCCCCCCGATCGTACGCGGCCGGGCCAAAGTAGAGCCTGGAGTAATCCTTTCTAGTCCAAGCCCTTTTGTAGCCAAAAACCCGCAAAGCCGCTACGTATGGTTGGCTGGGGATCCTTTGGTTCATCTTCCTAAGTAAAACCCTGGCCGCCTCCTCCTTGACCAGTCGCCCAGGGCAAGCGGACAAGTTCCGCATGCTGGAGGACAAATCGGAGAGGATCGCGAACCCTTGGATCTTCATGGGCCCGGTGGCCTTTCCAGGGATAACCGTGGCCCCGCCGCGCGGAGCGACCGCGACTTGGCCCGAGGGCAAAACCGGGGTCGAGGCCGGGAAATCCCCTAAAACCTTGCCATTCGTTGGCCCAGCCGGCGCGACTGGCGGCCAGTCTGGGCTAGCGTCAGGCGCCACCGGGACAATCGTCCCGGCTTGGGCGCCTGGCGCCCCCGGCGATCCGATCGGGGCCACCGTGGCGGACTCGGTCGTCGTCGGGGCGACGCCGGCCCTCGGGGCGGTCGCCGGCCCTGGAATTGGCGGATTCGAGGGGGCGACCGGAGGGGCCGTGAGGGCCGGGGTCGAAGCTATCGCTTGTGGCTCAACCGCAGGGCCAAGGGTCGTCCCTGCCCCTGGCGAGGCCGGCCAGGCCTCCTGGGAGCCGGTGGAGCCAAGAGGCGCCGCGCCGGCGGCCCCGCCCCTGGCGGGGGCCGCCCAGTCGTCGTCGCCATGGCCCGGCGGGGGCCAGTCGTTAGGGTTAGTGTTGCCCACCACCGGGCCCATTGGGGCCGGGGAGACGGGCCAGTACTCCGGGGCCGGGCCAGGGGTCGCCCCAGTGGGGGGGCCGGTCGAGGGCGAGGGGGCGACCGGCGGCAGGGCCAGGGCTCCCCCGAGATCGTCCGCTAAGGCCGAAGCCCTGGGGGAAGATCCTGGGGAAACCGCGGACCCGGCCGCTCCAGGGGCGACTTCGGCCGCCGTTTGGTTAGGGGCGACCGCGGCCCCGATCGGGCTTGGGACGGCCGCGGCTGAAGCCGCGTTGGGGCCCGAGCCGGTCCCCGCCGCCTGCGTCTCTCCTTCCTTTCGGACAATATACTCTTTAATCAGGCTTTGGCTTTTTAAGGCCTCAGCCGCGGCCTTGGCCTCGGCCGCCGTGTCGAAGGGGCCCATGTAAACCCGGTGCCTTAGGCCCTGGCCGGGAACCTCCTCGGCCCGCTGGAACGAAGGCGCGCCCTCGGCCATGAGCTTGTCCGCCTCGGACTTAGCCGAGGCCTCAGAGGCCAAGGACATGATCTGGGCCACGTACTTTTCTTGGGCCAGGGCCTGGCCGACCCCAACGAAAATCAACCCTCCTAAAACCAAAACCATTAGGCCGCTAAGGGCCCTTAGGGCTAAAAACCCGCTAAATCCTCCGCCTAAAAAGTCCTCGCCGGCAGCCATAAAACCTCAAAAACCTAAAATCGAAACTTTAACTTAAACTATAAGCCTAAATTAAATTTTAAACCATAACTATACTTTTAAATTATTATAAAGATTAAAATTTTAACCGTTAATCTAAACTTAAATTTTAACTGTCAGTCTAAACTTAAACTTTAACTATCAATATAAACTTAAACTTAAAATTTTTAATCTAAACTTTCGCTTAGCCGCGACCCTAAACCACCTAAGGGCCAAGGGCGGCTAACTAAGGGTTAAAAGCCCATAGAGACCTAATTGGCCCTCGCCTAGTTGGCGCTCGCTAGCTGACTTTCGCCTAGCTGGCTCTCGCTAGCTGGCTCTAACTAGCTGGCTTTCGCCTGGCTGGCCCTCGCCTAGTTGGCTCTAGCTAGCTGGCTTTCGCCTGGCTAGCCCTCGACTAGCTGGACAAAAACCAACCGTAAATAAAGTTAACGAAAAATGGCCCCAAAGGCCAGGGATTGGCTTTAGGCCCATAATAGAAGGTATCGAAAAACGGCCCAAAAGGCCAGGGCTTTGGCTTTAGGCCCTTAAGCGCGACCTAAAGAAACAAACGCTTCGCGCGGCCGGATATAATTATATTGCCTAAAACTTCGTTTGTCCAAAATTTGAGAAAAATACTTCTAAGGCCCGACTAATTGCCTCCGGCCCAAGACGAATTTTTGTAGGAATATCCCTAGATTAACGACTTCCGACCGCCGTGAGGGAAAACGTCGGCCAGGCTCGGCCGCCGTCGCCAAAAAGGGACCTTAATCGTCGAAAGGCTTCGCTCCCCTCGAAAGGCGGCTTATGGCTAACCGCCCCTAAGGGGTGGTTAGCCATAAAAAGGCGGCTAGAGCTCGCAGCCCCTAAGGGGTGGTTAGCCATAAACGATCATGAAGCGTTGGCTTCGCCCCAGGACATGAAACAACGGAATGTGGCGCTATAGCGATTGTCCAGACACAAAGCCTTGATAAAAAAATTGTTGTTTCACGGTAAACGTCCCTCGCTCCCACCATTCTACCCCGAACGCCCTCAGACGATTCTCCCGGATTGTCGCGGCAGAGGTAAGGGGGCGGGCTTTTCAGAGCTGGCGAACGCGCGCCTTACTTCCCCCAAAAACCTTCGTGGCCCGCGCCGAGGTTGCCCAAGGCGGTCGCAAGCTTAAGCCGCGGGGAATCGGATCGGATCCCAGGGCGGAACCCTTTGGCCAATTCTTTTAAGTAAGAATCCGACGATTCGGCGGCTCTAGCCAATTTTGACTTTTCGCCTCGTTTAGCGATTAGTTCCTCTTGACCAGCCAAAAAACGCTCGATCCTCGCTCCTTCCGATTTTTTTCATCCCGCGGCCTTTCTAAGGAAAATGGCCGCTCCGGAGCTCGGACGCGGCCATTCTTTTCGCCGTTTAGGCGCCAGTGGACTGACCCCGCGGCTCGTTTATAAGCTTAAGGCCATAAGGCCTCCATTTAGGGGGGCCACTATACGGAAGGCCAAAGGCTAGAGGGTCCCTATGGCCTTTTATGGGGCCCTAAACGGCGGGCCACTTTGGCCCGCCGTTTAGGGCTTTAGAGCCTTTACTTCACCAGCCTGAGGCCAGCGCCGCCGCCGTTGCCGCCGGCTCCGACCGGGGGTCCGGCCGGGGGTCCGGCGCTAACGCCCGCGCCGACCCCGTCGCTCATTAACTCGTTTTCCAAGTCAGGGGCCAGGGAGTACTGGTAACGCAAAAGGCCGGTGCCAGCCGGGATCAACCGGCCCATAATGACGTTCTCCTTAAGGCCGGCTAGGGAGTCGACCTTGCCGGCCACGGCCGCCTCGGTCAGGACCTTGGTGGTTTCCTGGAAGCTGGCCGCGCTGATGAAGCTTTCGGTGGACAGCGAGGCCTTGGTGATGCCCTGGAGTAAGGGCTCGGCCGTGGCCGGCTCCTGGCCCGCCTCGGCGATGGCCGCGTTAATCTCCTCGAAGCGGAGACGGTCCACCGACTCGCCGACCAAGAACTCGGTGTCGCCCGGGGTTTTGACCCGGACCTTCCGGAGCATCTGGCGGACGATGACCTCAATGTGTTTGTCGTTGATCTTGACCGACTGGAGGCGGTAGACCTGCTGAACCTCGTCGACCAGGTACTTGGCCAGATCCTTGACCCCCCTAATGGAGAGGATGTCGTGGGGGTTGGCCGAACCGTCCATTAAGGCCTCGCCGGCCCTAATGTAGTCGCCCTCGTGGACGGTGACGTGCTTGCCTTTAGGGATCAGGTACTCCTTGGGCTCGCCGAATTCCGGGGTGACCAGGATCTTCCTCTTGCCCTTGGTGATCCGGCCAAAGGAGATGACCCCGTCGATCTCGCTGATGACGGCCACTTCCTTGGGTTTGCGGACCTCGAAGAGCTCAGCCACGCGGGGCAAGCCACCGGTGATGTCCTTGGTCTTGGTGGTCTCCCTTGGGATCTTGGCCAAGGCGTCGCCGGCTCTGACGTAAGCCTTTTCCTCGACCATGAGGATGGCGTTGACCGGCAGCTGGTAGACGGCCCCGGACCCTTTGGAGTTTTTAAGGATGGCCCCGGTTTCCCCGACCACCTTAATGCAGGGCCGCTGATCCAAAAGCTTGGACTCGACGATGACCTTGGAGGATTTGCCGGTCACCGCGTCGACCTTCTCGACCATGGTCTTGCCCTCTTCCATGTCCTCGAAGGAGACGTAGCCCGTGACCTCGGTCAGGATGGGCTGGGTGAAAGGATCCCACTCCACGAACTCCCCAGATTCCCTTAAAGTCAGCTCAAAATCCCGGCCTAGGCGGCTGGCCTCTTCTGGCTGCTTAAGCTCGTACTCGGAAAGAACCCGTTCCGAGGCGTTGATCGTCTCTTGGATCTGCGGCCACAGGCGGGCTAAGCTCGCCAGTTGGGGCGCGTCCCGGGCCGCGTCCAAGACCCCCCCGGCCGGGGTCAGGTAGCCGTTGGCCACGGCGAAGGCCTTAAGGCGCGCGACTAAGGGGGCGATCTCCCGGCTCCGCCGGGCCAGCTCGGCCTTGTCGCCGGCCTGGGCGGCCCGTTCTAGGTCGGCGGCCGCCGCGTCCAGCTCTTTCACGTAGGGGGCGATCCCGGCCAGATCCAGCTCCTCGGCCGGGATTAAAGGCAGGGCCTCCAGGGCCGGCTTAGGTTTGAGCTTCAGGTGGGCCCCGTAGATGAGGTCGTGCTTTTCCCGGGGGAGGTTATTCTCGTCCCGGATGACGATCTCGCCCTTGCGGCTCATGACCACCAGCTCGTCGTTTAAGGTCCTAACCAGCCGGACGTCGGGGGAGAACTCGATGGCCCCCTTAAGCTCGGTGGAGATGACGTTTTTCTCGGCCCTTCTGGAGGCCGTCCCGCCGATGTGGAAGGTCCGCATGGTCAGCTGGGTGCCAGGCTCGCCGATGGACTGGGCGGCGATGATGCCGATGGACTCGCCTATCTCCACTAGTTTGCCGTGGGCTAGATCCCGGCCGTAGCACTTGGCGCAGACCCCTTTTAGGGCCCTACAGGTCAAAACCGAGCGGATGAGGATCTTGGTCAGACCCGACTTTTCGATGGCCTCAGCTTCATCTTCCCCTATTTCCTCGCCGGCGGCCACTAAAACCGAGTCGTCCACCGGGGAGACGATGTCGAAGAGGGCTGTCCGGCCCAAGATGCGCTCGTTTAGGGTCTGCCGGATTTCCCCGGCGTCCCTTAGGGCCTCGATCTCAATGCCGTCTAGGGTCCCGCAGTCCTTTTCCAAGATGATGCTGTCCTGGGCCACGTCGACTAGGCGGCGGGTTAGGTAGCCGGAGTTGGCCGTCTTAAGGGCGGTGTCGGCCAAGCCCTTGCGGGCCCCGTGGGTGGAGACGAAGTACTGAAGGACCGTGAGCCCCTCCCTAAAGTTGGCCGTGATGGGCTGCTCGATGATCTCCCCGGTTGGCTTGGCCATGAGCCCGCGCATGCCGGCCAGCTGCCGCATCTGGTCCTTGGAGCCCCTGGCCCCGCTGTCGGCCATCATGAAGATGGGGTTAAAGCCGGGGGCCCCTTGGCTCTCGGCCGGCTGGCCGTCCAGCTTGGTCACCTGGATCTCCCGCATCATCCGCTCGGCCACCTCGTTGGAAGCCCTGGTCCAGATGTCGACGACCTTGTTGTACTTCTCGCCCTCGGTGATGAGGCCCTCTTTGTACTGGCCGTCGACCACGGTGATCTCGGCCTGGGCCGTCTCGATGATCTGGTTCTTGCTCTCCGGGATGATCATGTTGGAGATGCACAAGGAGATGCCGGCCCTAGTCGCGAACTGGTAGCCGAGGTCTTTGAGGTGGTCGGTCAGGATGACGGTGTCCTTGGTCCCGCAGACCCGGTAGCACTTGGCGATGAGGTTTCTTAGCTCATTCTTGTTCATGACCTTGTTGACCTCGGCGAAGGGGATCTCGTCGGGGATGATCTCGTACAAGAGAACCCGGCCGCAGGTGGTGGTCTCCTTGCGGCCCCCAAGGCGCACGTCGATCCGGGCCTGGAGCTCGAGAGCCTCGGCGTCGAAGGCCATCCGGACCTCGCCTGGCGAGGCGAACAGACGCCCCTCGCCCTTGGCTCCGGGCTTTTCCTTGGTCATGTAGTACAGGCCCAAGACGATGTCCTGGCTGGGCACGATGACCGGCTCCCCGTTGGCCGGGGAGAGGATGTTGTTGGTGCTCATCATAAGAACCCGAGCCTCGATCTGGCTTTCGATGGACAAGGGCACGTGGACGGCCATCTGGTCGCCGTCGAAGTCGGCGTTAAAGGCCGCGCAGACCAAGGGGTGGAGCTGGATGGCCTTGCCCTCGATGAGGATGGGCTCAAAGGCCTGGATGCCTAGGCGGTGGAGGGTCGGGGCCCGGTTAAGGAGGATGGGGTACTCCCGGACCACCTCGGACAGGGTGTCCCAGACCTCGCTGGTCTCCTTTTCCACCAGCTTTTTGGCCGCCTTGATGGTGCTAGTGAGGCCCTTCTTCTCCAGCTGGTGGTAGATGAAGGGTTTAAAGAGCTCTAGGGCCATCTTTTTGGGCAGGCCGCACTGGTGAAGCCTTAGGTCCGGGCCAATGACGATGACCGAGCGACCCGAGTAGTCCACCCGCTTGCCCAGTAAGTTCTGGCGGAACCGGCCTTGCTTGCCCTTCAGCATGTCGGAGAGGGACTTTAAGGGCCTTTTGTTGGGCCCGGTGATGGTCTTGCCCCGCCGGCCGTTGTCGAACAAGACGTCCACGGCCTCCTGAAGCATCCGCTTCTCGTTGCGGATGATGATCTCCGGGGCGGACAACTCCATGAGCCTTTTGAGGCGGTTGTTACGGTTAATGACCCGCCGATAGAGGTCGTTTAGATCCGAGGTGGCGAAGCGGCCGCCCTCTAGGGGCACCAGGGGCCTTAAGTCCGGGGGCAGGACCGGGATGACCTCCAAAATCATCCAGGCCGGGTCGTTCCCGCTGTCCCTAAACGACTCGACGATCCTAAGACGCTTGACCAGCTTCTTCCGCTTGGCCTCCGAGGTGGTGGTGGACAACTCGTCGCGCAGCTTCACCGACAAAAGGGCGATGTCCAGGTTCTTAATCATCTCCTTGACCGCCTCGGCCCCTATGCCGCTGACGAAGGCCCCCTCGCCCCACTGGTCGATGGCCTGGCGGTGGGCCTCCTCGGTCAGAACCTGGCCGGCGAGCAAGGAGGTGTCTTTCGGGTCTAAGATCAGGTAGGACTCGAAGTAGAGGACCTTTTCCATGTCCTTAAGGGTAATGTCCAAAAGGTTGCCCATTTTGGACGGCAGGCTCTTCAGAAACCAGATGTGAGCCACCGGGGAGGCCAACTCAATGTGGCCCATCCGCTCCCGCCGGACCTTGGACTGGATGACCTCCACCCCGCACTTCTCGCAGACCACGCCGCGGTGCTTCATGCGCTTGTACTTACCGCAGTTGCACTCGTAGTCCTTGGTGGGCCCAAAGATCTTGGCGCAGAAAAGGCCGTCGCGCTCGGGCTTGAAGGTCCGGTAGTTGATGGTTTCCGGCTTTTTCACCTCGCCGTGGCTCCAGGCCCGGATCCGGTCGGGGCTAGCCAGGGAAATGCGGACCTGGTTGAAGCTGATGGGATCTTTGGGTTTCTGAAAGAAGCTGCTCTGGATGTCTTCCATGCGTTCCTCCCGCCTTAGGGTCAATGGCCCCATAAGGCCAATCTGGACGGCGAGGCCGTGGGGCCATTGGCCCTACCGCCGCGCCGTCGCCTCTCCCCCTCCGCCGCGCGGCTTTGGGGGGCTAACTCTTAAATATTAAATGGCCGCCAAAGGCCGTTATAAAACTTGTCCAACGCCGCCTTAAGGGAGCCAGTCGGCCAAAAAAAAGAAGTCGCCAAAATGGTTCGCCAAAAGAAGTCGCCTAAAAAACTCGCCTAAATGGCTCGCCTAAAAAGGGTCGCCAAAAAAGCTCGCCTAAAAAGGGTCGCCAAAAAAGCTCGCCTAAAAGGGTCGCCTAAAAGGGTCGCCTAAAAAGCTCGCCTAAAAAGCTCGCCTAAAAAGCTCGCCTA
>JAITIH010000146.1 GCA_031279525.1 Deltaproteobacteria bacterium
CCCTAGGATCCATAATGCCGGTCGTTAAAGCCAAATGCCAAGCCGTTAAAGCCAAAGGCCAAGCCTTTAAAGCCAAAGGCCATGCCATTAAAGCCAAAGACCGGCCATTAAAGCCAAAGGCCAAGCCATTAAAGATGGTCTCGCAAAAACCCCTGTTTTCGGGAATCGGCGGCAAAATCTTTTAATAATTTCAAGAGGTTATTTTTCTGATTTTAATTTTCCGGACTTTTTGCGATACCATCATTAAAGCCAAAGACCGGCCATTAAAGCCAAAGGCCAAGCCGTTAAAGCCAAAGGCCAAGCCATTAAAGCCAAAGGCCTTTATAATAATAGTTAAAAACATGGCCAGCTAAGGCCAAGGCCCCTTTATTGGCCTAAAACCGCCGGCTGGCCGCTGGAGGCCCCCGAAGGCTAAGTCAAGATCTCGGAAGAAGTTTTAAGGCCCCCTAAAGGAACTTGGGGAAGGCCCTTCGGGAGCCACTGGCGGGCCTTAAGAAGAGCCATTAAGCTCCTAAGTAAGGGCCAAAAGGCCTTGGGGGCGACCTTTGGCGACCTTGGGCGACCTTGGGAGGCTTCTTGGAGAGCCTTTTAAGGGAAGCTTTAGGGCGGGGGATTGGGCGCGATTTAGCTCTTGTTAAAAGCCGTTCAACATGCTAAACTAAATTGTTATGCGTCGATTTGCTTCTGTAGGCGGAGGCGAGAGGGAATATTGAAACTTAAGGCCAGCCATATATCCGACGACTTCCGTTCGCGTCGCCGCCGGTGCCAGCCATGAGCGAAGATCGGGTCGCCGACTCCCTATTCGAGCCCGAAGGGGATCTAGTCGAGGAGATGGAAGCCTTCCGCTGCTTTCTGAAATCCAAAGGTTACAGAGTGACCAAGGAGCGGGAAGCCATCGCCGAGTCCATCCTGAAAAACCACGATCACTTCGACGTGGACGAGCTTTTCTTAAGCCTTCGCCCAAAAACCCCGGTGTCTAAGGCTTCTATCTATAGAGCCATCCCCCTCATGAAAGAGTCGGGCCTTCTCGCCGAAGTGTACCTGGAAAACGGCCACATGCACTACGAGCGGGTTTACGGCCGGGAGCATCACAGCCATCTTAGGTGCCTTAACTGTCACCGGATTTTCGAGTTCAGCGCCCCGGAGCTGGCCCAGGTGGAAAAGCGCATCTCCCGCCAAGAGGGTTTTAAGAGCGAGGGGCACAAGTTTGAGATTTGGGGTCTATGCGCCGCCTGCCAGACCGAGAAGAGATAGTCGCGAAAATGGGCCCCGCGTTGACCGCTCGCCCTCGGCCCGGCCCTCTGGGTCAACTATAGCCGGACATATTTTTTGGAGCGCTAAATGTCAAAGGGTTTGGATCGACCCAAGGTCGCCGGGCGCGCGCTGGCCATATGGCTTTTTTTTGGCCTAATGGGGGGGCTTTTGGCCGCCCCAATGGCCGCCGTCGCCTCGGACTTTAAAATATACGAGGGTTTTAAGACCCTGGCTAGGGTCTTTTACGAGGTCAACCTGCGCTTCGTGGAGGAGCCCGACAACAACGAGATGGTCCAAGGGGCGGTCCGGGGCATGCTCAACACCCTGGATCCTCACTCCTCGTTCATGACCGTGGACGAGATGAACGAGTTTCAACAGGAGACCTCGGGCAGCTTCACCGGGGTGGGGGTGGAGATTTCCACCCGCAACCAGATTTTGACCGTGGTGGCCCCCATCGAGGGCACCCCGGCGGCCCGGGCCGGCCTCCGCAGTGGCGATCAGATCGTGGCCATTGACGAGAAGCCCACCAAGGACATGTCGGTCATGGAGGCGGTCAAGGCCATTAGGGGGCCCAAGGGCTCCAAGGTGATCTTCGGCGTCTACCGGCCTGGCCAAGACCGCATCCTCACCATGACCATCATCCGCGACTTCATCCCTTTGCGCAGCGTCCGCTCCGAGGAGTTGGCCCCGGGCATTGGCTACATCCACATCACCAACTTTCAGGGGGACACCTCCCAGGAAGTGGAAAAAGCCGTCAAATCCTTAAGCCAAAAGACCCCTTTGACCGGGTTGGTCCTAGACCTTAGGAACGACCCTGGCGGCCTTCTGGACCAGTCCATTAGGGTCAGCGGCCTCTTCATGGGGCAGGTCCAGGTGGTGGAGACCCGCGGCCGGGTCGAGGACCAGAACATGGTCTACAGCTCCGACCAAGAGCCGATTTTGGCCTTAAGCTGCCCCATCGTGGTTTTGGTCAACGAGGGCTCGGCCTCGGCCAGCGAGATCGTGGCTGGGGCCATGCAGGACTACGGCCGGGCCGTCATCTTAGGGGCCCGGACCTTTGGCAAGGGCTCGGTCCAGAGCGTGGTCCGGCTTCCGGACGGCTCAGGGCTAAGGCTAACCACGGCCCGCTTTTACACCCCCTCGGGTCGGTCCATCCAGACCGACGGCATTGAGCCGGACGTGGAAGTGCCCAGCTTACTTCCGCCTAACATCACCGCCTTGAGGGAAAAGGACCTCGACCGCCATCTATTGGGGGTCGGCGAGTCCCGAGACGACCAAAAGGCCAGTCCCAAAGGGAAAAAGTCGGGCGACGACCTTGAGGTCGACGAGGCCGACGACGAGGCGGGCGGGCCGGACCGCGACCGCGAGAGCTTAGTTCGCGGCAAACAGGGCCGGGGCGGCCGCGACCGCGACGGCCGCGACCGCGACCGGGGCTACAAGGAGTCGTCGCGGCGGGGCCCTAAGGGCTCTAGCGACGAGGAAGCCGAGGAAGACCCCTTCTTGGAAAAGCCCCTTTACGAGATGACCCTAGCCGAGCGGCTGGAGGTCGACAAGCAGCTGAGCCAAGCCCTGGAGATGCTCCGGGCCGGCAAGGTCCGCAGTCGCTTCACTGGGCTTTTGGTGGCCGCCCGCGTCCGGGG
>JAITIH010000168.1 GCA_031279525.1 Deltaproteobacteria bacterium
CCAACCTTAAGGGAGCGAGCTGGCCTCACTGTAGACCTTATCGACCGGAGCGCCGAGTGCGGGAAATCCGCATGCTCGGTGCGGAGGGAGGGGAGGGGCAACCCTTCCCTACCCCTATAAACATTTATATTGGCCTAACCCTTAAGCCAAAATGAATTTAAACCTACGATTAAGCGGCGCGCCGCCGGCGAACCCTGGATCGCCTTGAAGAGCCTGGCCTAAAACTTTTCCATTTCGACGACTAAGCTCTGGGGAAAAGCCAGTTTATTACGGCCAGGCCCGCCTGGCCTGGCGAATTGGCCAACGCCCCTAATTTCAGTGAACTTTGAGGATTGATCATGCCTACGGATTTATTCGAGTTTCAGAGGATGAACCGGCTCCCGCCCTACGTTTTCGCCACCGTCAACGAGTTTAAGATGGCGGCGAGGCGAGCCGGGGAGGACATAGTCGACTTGGGCATGGGCAATCCAGATCTGGGCACCCCCCGCCACATCGTGGACAAACTCCTGGAGGCCTCGGTCAAGGAGACCAACCACCGCTACTCGGCCTCCCGGGGCATCACTAAACTAAGGCACGCCATCCGCGATTGGTACAAAAGGCGCTACGACGTGGACCTGGACCCGGACTCCGAGGCCGTGGTGACCATTGGGGTCAAAGAGGGCCTGGCTCACCTGACTTTAGCCACCATCACGCCCGGGGAAGTGGTCCTGGCCCCGGATCCGACTTACCCTATCCACACTTACGCGCCAATCATCGCCGGCGGCGACCTTAGGAGCGTCCCCATAGGGCCAGGTCGGGATTTCTTTTCTGATTTGCAGGTGGCAGTCCGCCAAACCTGGCCGCGGCCTCGGATGCTGATAATCTCATTTCCCCACAATCCCACCGGAGCGACGGTGGATTTGGATTTTTTCCGGAAGGTGGTCGATTTTTGCCAGGAACACCGGATTTTAGTGGTGCACGATCTAGCCTACGCCGATATCTGTTTTGACGGCTACGAGGCCCCAAGCCTTTTGCAAGTGCCAGAGGCCAAGAACATCGGGGTGGAGGCCTTTTCACTCTCTAAAAGCTACAGCATGGCCGGCTGGCGCATTGGGTTTATTTGCGGCAATCCCCAGATGGTGTCCGCCTTGACCAGAATCAAGAGTTACCTGGACTACGGGGCCTTCCAACCCATTCAGATCGCCTCCATCATCGCCTTAAACGGGCCTCAAGAATGCGTCGAGGAAATACGGAAGACTTATAAGGAGCGTCGGGACGCCTTGATCGACGGACTAGGGCGGGCTGGCTGGAAAGTCGATCCGCCTAAAGGCGGCATGTTCGTCTGGGGCCGCATACCCGAAAAGTTTCAGGCCATGGGCTCGGTGGAGTTCGCTAAGACCCTCATCGCCAAGGGCAAGGTGGCCGTCTCCCCGGGTTTAGGCTTTGGGAACGGCGGGGACGGTTACGTCCGGTTCGCCTTGGTGGAAAACATCCAAAGGATTAATCAGGCCACGCGTGGGGTTAAAAAAGCCCTTCAATCTTAAAGGGCCAAAGAGCTATAAGGCAGGGTACTAAAAGGACGAAGACGACGGGGCCGCGATTTAAGGTCCCTTAGCTAAGTGAGGCGAAATTTAATGGCCGCGGCGAAAGGCTAGCCAAGCCAAAAGGCTTAAGGAATGGGGCGCTAGGGTTTTGCCTCTAGGCTTAAGGCCAAAGGCCTTAGCCTACGGCCGCCTTGGCTCCCACCATTTCCCGATAATCGTTTAACTTGTTGCGGAGCGTGCGGACGCTGATCCCCAGTAAATAAGCGGCCTTGGTCCGGTTGCCGGCGGTCTCGGCTAGGGCTTTCCCGATGAGCTGGCGCTCCATCTCGTTGATGGTCATGACCGGGAGGGCCAAAGTTTGGGGGTTTTGGGGGATGAGGAGATTGATTTCGTCGCCAGGGTCCGGCTCGGCCTCGGCCAATTTAGGATCGCTTAGCTCGAGGGGTGAGGCGGCCTCCTCATTTTGAGCCAAGGCTTCCTCGCAAGCGACGGGCGCCGGGGGGGCGCCGGCGGCCAGAACGGTCGCGGTCCGCTCCAAGGCGGCCATGAAGCCAGTTTCGTCCATGAAAATGTCCGGGGCCTCGATGGTTTGGCCTTGGGCCATGAGCACGGCTCTGGCCACGGTGTTTTCCAATTCTCGGATATTGCCCGGCCAATTATGCGCGTTAATGGTCTCCATGGCCTCAGGGGAGAACTGGCGAATGTCTTTGCGGTTTTGGGCTGCGTATTTTTCCCGAAAGTGCTCGGCCAAGACCGCAATGTCCTCGGTTCTTTCTCGCAAGGACGGGATGTAAAAGGGCATGACGTTTAAGCGATAATACAGGTCGGCCCGGAATCGGCCCGCGTCGACCCAATCTTTTAGGCGGCGGTTGGTGGTGGCGATCACCCGGACATCGATTTTATGGGGGCCTTTGCCGCCCACCGGGTCGATTTCCCCTTCCTGAAGGGCCCTTAGAAGCTTAGCCTGAAGGGAAATGTCCATTTCGCTGATTTCGTCCAACAATAGCGTGCCATTGTGGGCTAAGTCGAATTTCCCTTGCTTTTTGGCCAGGGCCCCGGTAAAGGCCCCTTTCTCGTGGCCAAAAAGCTCGCTTTCCAAGAGGCTTTCCGGCAGCCCCGCGCAGTTAACGGCCACGAACGGCCCGCTGGCTCGGTTGGAGTTTTTGTGAATGAACCGGGCCAAAAGCTCTTTCCCGGTCCCGCTTTCCCCCTGCAACAAAACTGTGGCCGAGGACCCAGCCAGGCTTTTAGCCAGGGCTAAAAGTCGGCCCATAAGCGGGCTTTGGGCGACGATGGGCCGATCTTCCTCGACCTCGCTCGACTCCAAAGGCGAGAGGCTTTCGCGCGCGTCGCGGGCGAAAGCCCTTCTAAGCGACTCTTCGATCGCCTCGTTGGGGAAAGGTTTGACGAGATAATCGTCGGCCCCTTCCCGCATGGCCGTCACGGCGTCCTCGACCGAGCCGCCGGAGGACATGACGATGACCGGGGTCTCTGGTTTTAGCCTTTTAACTT
>JAITIH010000196.1 GCA_031279525.1 Deltaproteobacteria bacterium
ACTGACCACACCCTGGAGCGGACTCTCACCGCTCTGATAGAACGCCTTCATGGGCGCACAAATAGAAATGCATTACGATAAAACTCGATAGAAATGTCAGTTTATTATCTCGTATCTTATTGCTCGATAGAAATGTCTATTTTTTAGGTAAAAGACAACAATAGAGATGTCCGATTTACCTTAGGTTAAGGACGCGATAGAAATGTCAGCCACGCTCTTATTGGCGTAGCCAGAGAAATTGTCTAATACGAAGCTCCTTTTCTGGAGATTCACTAAGCAAACAGTAGAAATATCCTATGGTGTCTGTATAGTTAAAGCATATCAGACTTTTTTAAATAATTATGGACCTCTTTAAATGCTGCATGAGGTAATTTGAGCATCCTATAGCCATATACGTGGACCGAGCCTCCCATTTCATCTACGCCCCTCCTAAGGACTCCGAGGCGCTCATTTCGCGCGAAAAGTCTAAGGCGATTAAAACGCAAATCCAAAGGGCGATCGAAGAGCTGGGCGGACGTATCCGTCTTCGCTCGAAGACCCTCTCAAGCTAAGGGCCGCGTCGAACGCCTCTTCGGCGCGCTCCAGGGCAAGGCGAGCTTGATGCGTTGCCACGGAGGCGTCACGGATTTCGATGCGGCCAACGAGTTTCTGAGTGAACCGTTTTTTTCTTTCTGGGAAAAGAAGCGCGCCTAAACGCCGGCTCTGGACGAGGACTCGCGCAGGCCGGTCGATGGTTACGACTTAAGACGCCATTCTGTGCGTGCGGGAGACAGGTTGGTCACGAACGACCTCGCCTTCCAGTTGAACGACTGGCGTTAACGGATCGACTCTCGGGACATTGTTCCCAACCTACGCCGGGCGAAGCTTATCATCGAAAAAAGGCTGGATAGTACCGTTAAAGCGAGATTTAGAGGACTGTACATCAACTTTAGCCAGATAAAGCGTGTTAACAGATAATTTTTTAACCATAATGTTACCTGTTGAGATCTATATAACTCTTGCCGGCTTAAAAGCAAGAACTGCGCTAACCCAGAGCCTGGGGCCCCCCAGGCCCTGGGTTAACGGCGGCTAGGGCCCCACCTTAAGCCTGGATCTGGGAGCGGGTGGGTTTCTTTAATCCCCATTTCTCTGGTAAGACCAGATATTTATAAAGTGGCCTTAGACAGGGCATTTCCATTAAGTCATGACGTTAAGGTTTTTGTCCCCTAAGAGCCCGCGGCTTTAGGGGGTTTTTACCCCTGGCCCGCGGCCTTAGGGGATTTTTCTGGTCCGGCCGAGGCGGCCTTAAAATCAGCCCATTCCGGCTTTAGGACCGTTGGGTTGGCGCCGCAAACCGGGCAATCGTCCCTTTTCGGGAACTTAACCTTCCGAAATTCCATAGAAAGGCCGTCGTAGGTCAAGAGGGTCCCCAAAAGAAGGGTTCCGGCCCCGGTCAGGAACTTAATGGCCTCCAGGGCCTGCAAGGCGCCCACTATCCCGGCCACGGCCCCGACGATCCCGGCCTCGCGACAGCTGGGAACGGCCGTAGGCGGCGGCGGCTCGGCGAATAGGCAGCGATAGCACGGCCCCTGGCCGGGCAGACAGGTGGTCAGCTGGCCCTGGAAGCGGACGACCCCGGCGTGGGAAAATGGTTTTTTTATAAGGACGCAGGCGTCGTTGATCAGGAACTTGGCGGGGAAATTGTCGGTCGCGTCGACGACGAAGTCGTATTCCCGAAAAAGATCCATAATATTGTCCGGCCCGACCAGGCCTTGGAAAACCTTAACCGCAATGTCCGGGTTTAGGGCCAAGAGCCTATCCCGGCCCGACTCGGCCTTAGGGCGGCCTATGTCTTCGTCCCCGTGGAGGATCTGCCTTTGGAGATTAGACCAATCCACCGCGTCGCCGTCGGCGAGGCCAATGGTCCCGACCCCAGCCGCAGCGAGGTATAGGGCGGCCGGTGAGCCTAAGCCCCCAGCCCCCACGACTAAGACCCGGCCGGCCAAAAGCTTTTTCTGGCCCTTGACCCCGATCTCCTTAACTATAATATTGCGGCTGTAACGCCTCGCCTGGATGGCGCTCAGAGTCATTTCCTAAAAACCCCCGCCAATTGGCCGCCGCCCGAATGGGCCCTTCCCTAAACGGCCGCCCGAACGGGCCTTGCGTCAATGGCCGCCCGGCCTTAGCCTTCCGGGCCTTTTTTGGCCAAAAGGCGATAAGACCCGTCCTTTTGTTTGTCGAGCCGCAAAACCTTGTGCCCCTCGTCCTTAAGGCTCCGAGGCACGTTCTCGACCGGCTCGCCGTCGTTTAGGCTGATGGCCAAAACGTCGCCCTCGGCCAATTCGTCCAAGGCCACTTTAACCCGGACGAAGGTCATGGGGCAGACCGAGTCGCGGATGTCCAATTCAGCCGTCGCCTCTGGCGGGGTCGCGGACGGCTTATTTCCCGGAGTCAATTCTCTCCTCCACTAGCTGGGCCAAAGGCCCCCAGCCGACGCGGTCGACGGTGATCCGAAACCTCTCCCCTGGCTGGCCGTGGGCCGAGAAAAAATCCAAGGCCGCGTCCGAGGCCCTTAAGACGGCCGCCCGGTCGCTCGTGATGGGGGTCAGCCGCCGCCCTTTAGCGATGTTGTTGCCAAAAGAGCCGCCAAAGGAAATGAGGTAGCCCGGCCGGCCCTCCCAGGCGTCGGTGGGGCAGGCTTTAACGCAGCGACCGCAGTTGTTGCACTTTTTGGGGTTGAGCGTAACCTTGGTTTTAAGGACCCTAATGGCCCCCAGGCGGCAGACCTTGGCGCAGACCCCGCAAAAGGAGCACTCGTCGGCCTGCCAAGAGATAAGATACCCGCCTTTGACGCCTAAATCGTTTTCCTCGGCCTTAAGGCAGTTGTTCTGGCAGCCGGTCACCCCGAACTTAAACTTGTGGGGTAAGGCCCGCCCAAAATAACGCTTGGAAATCTCCTGGGCCAAGGACAAGGTGTCCACGCAGCCGGAAGGACAAATCTCGCCGCCTTGGCAAGCTGTCACCGTGCGCACCCTGGCCCCGCAGACCCCGGTCTCCACTCCGCCTTTGGCTAGATCGGCTTTAACGCTCTCTATGTCCTTCAGCTTAACGAAGGGGATCTCCAAGCCCTGGCGGGAAGTCAGGTGCACGTGACCGGAACCGTAAGCGTCGGCCACCTTGGCGACGGTCTTCAGTTGATCGGCCGAAAGGTTCCCGCCGACGACCTTAAGCCTTAAAGAAAAATGGTCCTTTTGCCTCTGGCGCATGAAGCCGCCGTTTTTAAGGGCCTTGTAATCGACAGCCATAAACTTTCGTCTCCCACGATTGCCCAAAGAGCCTGGGCTTCCAGTAAAAAAACCTAAAACGAGGCCCTAGCCCTTCCGCCTTAGGAGTGTGCCGCCCCCTTAAGCGAAAAAAGGCCAAAACCATCCAACCCCTTATTTTAGGCCTTCTTTTTACCGATCAGCCAAAGGGACGCTCGAAATATGGCTTTAAAAGCCAAACCGCCGTCTGGGCGGCCTTCGGATTTCCGATAAGCCTAGCCCAGAAGCCTTTCTCATTGAGTCGAAAGGCCAGCCGCCTTTTCCTCGGCTAACGCCCGGCATTTGGGGCAGGCGCCGTGGGGCAGGCGGAAGAAAGTTTTAAGCGTGGAGACCTCGCTGGCCGTCTCCACCATCAGCAAACCGGGGCAGTCCGGGCACTCCTTTAAGGACTCGCGCCGCCTTTCGTTGATGAAGTGAGGCCAGTCGCGCTCGGAATCTTGGGTGACCGCGTGGGTGTC
>JAITIH010000204.1 GCA_031279525.1 Deltaproteobacteria bacterium
ATGACGCACGCCTTGGTTTTCTCTTCATTGACTATCAACTTGAGCCTAACCATCAGCTCTTTCATGGCTTCCATGGCTTTATTGGCGTCTCTTTTACAGTAGATTACCAGATTATCGGCGTAGTTAACAATTATTCAACCGAATTATTCCTCATAAAGACCCTGTTTCCAGGAGGGGTTTTCGCGATGGCGTCATTTATGGGCGACAGCGGCCTTCCGCGACTGGAACTGGCGGGCCTAGACGATCTGCCGGCGATCCTCGATTTGCAGAAACTGGCTTTTTGGGGCGAGGCCCAAGCTTTGGGCGACTTCTCCATCACGCCCTTAAGCCAAACCCTTTCGAGCCTACGGTCCGAGTTCGAGCAAGGCCCGGTCCTGGTCGCCCGGGAAGAAGGCGGCTTGGGCCTAGTCGGCTCGGTTCGGGCCCGGGAAGAGGCGGACAGCGTGTACGTGGCCAAGCTCTTCGTCCACCCCGAACGCCAGAACCGGGGGCTAGGCCGGGCCCTTCTAGCCGCCGTCGAAAAACTCTTTGGCCCTAAAACCTACGCGCTCTTCACGACCGAAAAAAGCCACAAAAACCTTAGGCTTTATCGTTTAATGGGCTACCGGGAGTTTAAGCGGGAAAAATGGACCGACGAGGAGGACTTCGTCTTTTTGAAAAAAGAGGTCGTTTAGGCGGGGGAACGCCTTGCGGAATAAAACCCTTACGGAATAAGGCCCATGGCTGGTGGGCCAAAAAGGCGACTCTTGGCTCGCCTTTTTCGCCTTTTAGGCTTAGGATCAGAGCGCGGCTTTGGCCTTTTTTGGCTTTTGACCCTTCGATTTTTTTGGCTCATGGCCCTTCGGCCTCCCTATGGCAGCGAGTCGCGGTAAGGCCAAAGGGGCCTAAAGGCCAATTATTTGGCTTTTGGCCTTGCGGCCTCCCTTGCCGGAAAGTCGCCGTAAGGCCAAAGGGCTTTAAGGCTTATTCCTCGACGCCGGCCTCCGGCTTCTCCGGGGGCGGGTCGGGGAACTGGTTTTTAATTTTGTTTAGCATGGATTTAACGGCCGTAAAGGACTCCACCACCTCGGGGTCGAAGTGATGGCCGCTTTCCTGCTCCATGATTTGAATGGCCAGGGTCTGGTCGAAGGCTTCCTTGTAGTACCTTCGGTTGCTTAAGGCGTCGTAAACGTCGGCCACGGCCACGACCCGCCCAAAAATGGAGATCTCCTCGCCCTTCTTGCCTAAGATCTGGCCGTTTTCGCCGACCCGGTTGGGTATGGCCTTACCCGTTTCCAAGTCGACCCAACCTGGGTAACCCTGCCCGTCCCAGCGCTCGTGGTGGTCTAAGATGACTTTAAAGGTGATGTCGTCCAAAGGGGTCCAGGCGTTGGCGTACATGCGGGCCCCGGCCAGGACGTGGCTCTCCATGACTTGCCGCTCCTTGGGGTCTAGGCGGGCCGGCTTGGTCAAAACGCTCTTGGGCACGTAGATCTTGCCCACGTCGTGCAACATGGCCGCGAGCGGTAAGAGATTCATGGAATGGAGCCGCTCGCCTTCGTTGACGCCCTTCTTTTGCGACCAGTGGTCGTAAATGGCCGTGGCCAAGGCGGCCACCCGCATGGCGTGGGCCCTAGTCTCCGAGGGATCTTGGGAGCCGATGATCTCCACGTTGTGGGAGACGGCCGAACTCATGGTCATGGACTTTTCCAGGGCCAAGGCCGCGAAGCTGGAGTAAAAGCCCAAGATCTGCTCGTCTTCCTCCCTAAAGCAGGTCAGAAGGCCGTCCTCGCCTAAAGGGTTAATCAGCTGCAGCACGCCCAAAGGCTCGTTCCCGGCCGTGGCCAATGGCAAGGTCATGATGGCCTGGCAGACGTAGGAGGACTCGTTGTCGAAGCCAGTGAAGTGCTGGTACGGGGCGGAAGGGTCAATGCCGGAAGTGTCGTTGATGGTCAGACTCTCGCGCTCTAGGGCCACGTAGCCGGCCAAGGTGGTTCGATCCATTTCCAAGTTGCGGTTAAAAAACGGCAACTCCGTGGGGTCGTCGATCATCCGATCTAGATAGTCGTTTTGGCTTTGGGCGAAGACTAGCTTGCGCCCCCTTAAAAGGTAGATGGTCCCAGCCTCGCTTCTAGTCAACACCCGGGCCGAAGTCAGGATCTTCTCCAACAGGAGGCTAAGGTCGAAGATGTAGTTAAAGCTGGAGACCATGCGGCCCACCTCGTTGAGCCGATCAATCTGGTTTCTGGCCATGTTTTCCTGACTTATCCTCTCCAAAAATTGGCCCCAAAAAAAAATTCTCGACACTCCGACACCTTATTATTTATTGGCCTGATATGGCCGAGTGAACGGCCCCCGCGATATCCTCCAGCGTGTAAGGCTTGGAGACGAAATAACGCGCCCCTAGGGCCTGGGCCTTTTCCACCTCCTCGCCGTCGGCCATGCCGCTGGCGATAATGGCTTTTTGGCCTGGCTTAAAAGCCAAGATGGCCTCGTAAGTCTCCCGGCCGTTAAGGCCAGGGTGCATAATCATGTCTAAAATGACAAGATCCGCCTCATGGGTCTTTAGGTACTCCACCGCTTCTTCCCCAGAGGCCACTGAGTGAGTCTCGTAGCCCAAAATTTTTAACATTTTTTGGGCCAGCTTCCTTTGAATGTCCACGTCGTCGACCACCAAAACCTTCTGACCATGGCCCCGACGCTCTTTTCGGGCTTTGGCGGCGGTCATTTTAGGGGCCGCCAAGACGGGAAACCAGACTCGAAACTCCGTCCCTTGGCCAGAGGTCTCCACCTCCACCATGCCGCCGTGCT
>JAITIH010000230.1 GCA_031279525.1 Deltaproteobacteria bacterium
GCCCTCTCTTTCCAGGATCTCTCAGGCCAGCGCATCAAGAAGATCGTCAACTTAATCAGCGAGATTCAGGTCCAGCTCTTGTCCTTGTTGGTTAGCGTGGACTCCAAGATTAAAGCCCACAAGGACTCGCCCGCCAAGCCCCGGCCCAAGGAGGAGGCCGACAAGGTGGCCCAAGCCGAGGTGGACCGGATGCTGGAAAAACTTGGCGGCGGCGGCGAGCCCTCCGAGCTCAAGGGTCCGGGGGCGGAAAATCGACTCGATCAAGGCGCGGTCAACGACCTTTTGGCCGAGCTGGGCTTTTAGGCCTTTTCTTTAGGGGGCCTGGGGGCCGCGAGGCCCTGGCCCATAGGCGACTTTAATATGCTTCCGCGTTCTTTGGCTTATTTTTTCGTTTGTCTGGCCTTATTCGCCGGCGCCGCCTGCGCGACCTCGCGCGGGCCAGCCGCCTCCGGCCCGGTCGGGCCGGAGGCCCTCTTGGCCCGGGCCGACCGAGCCTACAACCAGGGCGACTTCGGTCAGGCCAGCCTTTTATACGACCAGTACCTTAGCCGTGCCGCCCCGGGGCCCCGTCACGAGGCCATCTTGGCCACGGCCGGGCTAGCCGCCGAGCGCGCGGGCCGGTTTAACGAGGCGGCTCGCCACTACCAAAACCTCTTGACTCGCTACCCGGACTCGGCGTACTCGCGCCAGGCCGCCCCGCGCCTGCCGGACCTATACCTGGCCCTAGATCGGCCGGCCGAGGCCTACGAGCGGGCCGGCCTCCTTTATGGGGCCGAAAACGACGCGAGCCTTAAGGCCGGCTATCGGCTGACCCAGGCCAAAAGCCTCTGGGCCCAGGGCCGCTACCCGGAGGCCTTGGACCTATTCTTGGAGGCGCGACGGCAAGGGCCGGCCAGCCTCAAAAGGTCGGCCGAGGAGGGCGTGGCGGCCACATTGTTCAACCTCTCCCAGCAGGAGCTGGCCGAGACGGTTCGCCAGCGCGGCCAGGCCTACCCCGGGCCGGAGGCGGCTTATTACTTAGCTTATCAGTCGGCCATAAAAGGGGATCTGGCCACGTTCGAGCTCCAGGCCGATTATTTTCGGCAAAATTTCCCCACTAGCCCCTACAACCAAAAAATAGCCGAGCTGGCCGCCGACCCCCAAGGGGCCCAGGGCGTTTCCCCGCCGGAGGCTAGGTACTCGGTCAAACCCAACCTGGCTAAAGCCCCGGCCGCCTTCGCCAGCCCCAAGGCCGCCCCCTTGGCGGGCAAATACACGGTGGCGGCCATCTTCCCCTTAAGCGACGACCCCAGCTCCCGCTACGCCCAGGACATCCTGACCGGGTTGCGTTTGGCCCTGGCTAAAAGCGCGGGGCAATTGGGCTTAGTCGAGATGGACACCCATGGGGAGCCCGCCCAGGCGGCCAGGTTGGTGGCCGAGGTGGCCGACCGGACGGAGATCTTGGCCGCGGTGGGCCCCCTGACCAGCCGCGAGGCCTTAGCCGCGGCCCAGATGGCCCAAAAGCTCTCGGTGCCCTTAATCGCCGTCTCCAACCGCCTGGGCCTGACCGAGGGGCGGCCTTTGGTCTTTCGGGTCTTTCTGACCCCCAAGCACCAGGCCGAGGCGGTGGTCCGCTACGCCGTGAGAAAGTTAGGCCAGGGGCGCTTAGGGGCCCTTTATCCGGACGACGCCTATGGTCGGCTCATGCGGGGCTACTTTGAGGCCGAGGCTAAAATCTTAGGGGCCGAGGTGACGGCCCAGGTCACTTACGACCCCAAACAGGCCAATTGGGCCGAGGCCGTGGTTAGTCTAACCGGCGGCCAGCCGGCCCGACGGGCCGCCGCCAGCTACCAGGCCAAAATCGGCTTCGAGTCTTTGTACATCCCCGACTCAGCCGCCAACGTCAGCCAGATCCTGGCCCAGATGGCCTATCACGACGTGACTAAGCTGACCTACCTAGGGACCTCCATGTGGCTGACTCCGGATCTGCCGCTGACGGCCGGCCGCTACCTGACCCAGTCCGTCATCCCAACGGCCTTCGCCAACATAAGCCAAAGGCCAGAAGCCGTGGCCTTCCGGGAGGAGTACAGGAACGCCACCGGCCAGGAACCGAACCAATTCGCGGCTTACGGCCACGACGCGGGGCTAGCCGTCTTGACGGCCTTAGCGGCCGGGGCCAAGGACCGCGGGTCGCTGGCTAGGATCTTGCAAACCGTTAACGTGCCCGGGGCCACTGGGCCGTTTTCCTTCGACCATGAGGGCGACTTCCGGATTGAGCCCACCCTGTTGACCGTGGACCGCTCGGAATTTAAGATCTTGAGGGAAGCCGGGGCGGAATAGCCGCGCGGCCGGCGCGGCTTTAGCCTTTCGCGAAGGCTATAAAGATCCGAGATGGGGGCCTTTAGGCCTAACCGCCGGCGAAGCAAAATCCGCCAAAAAAGCCCGACTCAGCTAAGGCCAAGTCCAGCTAAGGCCAAAGTCCAGCTAAGGCCAAGTCTAGTTAAGGCTAAAGCCAGTAAGGCCAAAGGCCAGCTAAGGCCAGCCAATTAAACGCCGGCGTCGCCGAAAGCCGGCGTCGCCCATCCTATGTTAAGCCAAAGGCCGGCGACCTCAAGGCCGGCGGCCTCAAGGCCGGCGACCTCAAGGCCGGCGACCTTAAGGCCGGCGGCCTCAAAGCCAGGGAAGTCGAATAGAGATAAGCCGATTGCGGCGACGTCGCGGCGATCGAGGCGAATCGAACGTTAGGGCCACGTCGTGGGGGAGCGATGGGCCGAGCGCCTTTGAAGGCCCTCGTTAGGGGGCTAAAAATACCTAGGGCCATTAAGGCCCACAGGAGGCGGAGCGTATGCCTATATCCGATATTAACGCGCGGGAGATTCTCGACTCCAGGGGCAATCCCACCATCCAGGTGGACGTGGAGCTGGACGACGGGGGATTTGGCCAGGCGGCCGTGCCTTCGGGGGCCTCCACCGGGGTTCATGAGGCTCTGGAGTTAAGAGACCAAGATCCCAAACGTTATGGCGGCAAAGGGGTTCAGACCGCGGTCAAAAACGTCGTCGAGGTCATCGCCCCGGCCTTGTTAGGGGCCGACCCCTTCGACCAGGCCGACGTGGACCGGCTGATGATTGAGCTGGACGGCACGCCCAACAAGTCAAAGCTTGGGGCCAACGCCATCTTGGGGGTCTCCATGGCCGTGGCCAAGGCGGCGGCCAACGAAATCGGGCTGTCCCTTTACCAACACCTGGGCGGGGTCGGGGCTAGGCGCTTGCCTCGGCCCATGATGAATATTATTAACGGGGGCTCGCACGCCGGCAACAACGTCGATCTCCAAGAATTCATGATCATGCCCCTTTTCGGGGACACCTTCGCCGAGGCCCTCCGCTGCGGGGCGGAGATTTTTCACGCCTTAAAGAAGATCCTGACCGACGCCAAGCTGTCCACCGGGGTCGG
>JAITIH010000254.1 GCA_031279525.1 Deltaproteobacteria bacterium
AGGGGCCACGAAGAAGAAGACGGCTGGCCCATAGGCCTCGCTTTTGGGGGAGGGGCTAAGCGAAAAAGAAGACGGCTGGCTCTTAGGCCTCGCCTTTGGGGGAGGGGCTAATCGAAAAAGAAGACGGCTGGCTCTTAGGCCTCGCTTTTGGGGACGGGCTAGAAGAGGACGGCTGGGCCTTAGCCTCGTTTTTGGGGATGGGCTTTTGGTCTTTACGACTTTTTTGGCGGGCCTGGTCCATTACGAGCTAAATTTTAGGTGGGGTTGGCCAAAAAGGGGCGGTCGCAAGCGGCCAAAAAATGGGCGGTCGGGCCAAAAAAAAGGCGGTCGGGAAAAAAGCTTAAAAAACCTTAAACGGCTTTTAGGTCGGCCTAACCGAAAAAAGGACGCGGCTTTAGCTCGGGACGGAGGCGGCCTTGGTCGCCGACTTAGGCGCAGCCTTCTGGTTTAGCGAGGCCGGCCATTTTGCAGGCCCCTTTGCCGGGGCCAGACGGAAAAAGCTCATAAATGTGCTTGAGCTTAAAGCCGGTGGCCAGGGTCATGTCTCGGACCCGAGGCGGGTGGCCTCGCGCCTCGTTAAAGTCCCGCAAAAGGCGCATGACCTCGAGGTGGTCGTCGGTGACCTCGTCTAGGTCTTCGTTTTTTTGGATCATCTCCACCCAATTGGCGTCCCAAAGGTTTGGGTCCAAAAGAAACCCCTCGTCGTCAACGGGGTAGGTCACGCCTTGGTATTCCACGGTTTTCATGGCGAAATCCTTAAATAACCCTTATTTAGTTGGGCTAGCCTTGGCGGCCAGGGGCGAGCCGGGCCTATTTAAGGCGGCCAGGGTCTCCTCGGCCTGCCCAGGGCGGCTCAGAAGGTCCGGACGGACGGCCCTGGTCTTGGCTATGGCCTCGGCCAGGCGATAGGCGGCCACCTGGGCGTGGTGCCCGGACAAAAGAATCTTGGGGACCTTTAGCCCCCGAAACTCCGGCGGCCGGGTGTAGTGAGGGTGCTCCAAAAGCCCGTAGCTATGGCTCTCCTCGGCCAAGGACTCGGCCTGGCCCAAAAAGCCCGGCAAAAGCCGAGCCACGGTCTCGACGACGACCATGGCCGGGACCTCGCCTCCGGAGAGGACGTAGTCGCCGATTGAGATCTCCTCGTCCACGAAAAGGTCCACGAACCGCTGGTCCACTCCCTCGTAGCGGCCGCAGACTAGGGCCAGACGCGGGAGCTTGGCCAGCTCTTGGGCTTTTTTCTGGTCAAAGGCCCGGCCAGAGGGGGTGAGGTAGACGACTTTAGGCGGGGCTTCGTCTGGGGCGAGGCGGGACTCAAGGGCCAGGGCCAGGGGCTCGGCCATCATGACCATGCCCGGGCCGCCGCCGTAGGGACGATCGTCCACGGTCCGATGGCGGTCGAAGGCGAAGTCCCTGGGGTTGACCAGGTTAACGGCCAAAAGCCCCTTGGCCAGGGCTTTGGCCAAAAGCGACTCGGCCAGGAAAGAGGTAAATAGGCCGGGAAAAATGGTGACGACGTCGAAAATCATGGGCCTTGATCGCTATGGGCTTTTCGGGCTTGGGATCAGGCCCGGCCAGTTGGCCACCGTTAGGCGCCCGGCGGCCAGGTCCACCTCCGGGACCAGCTCGTCGCTGAAGGGCACAAGGCATTCAGAGCCGTCCTCGTCGCGGACGACCAGGACCAAAGCCCCCCCCGGGTCCAGAAGGCCGGCCACCTGGCCTAAAAGCCGGCCGTCGTCCAGATAGGCCGCTAAACCCAAAAGGTCGGCCTGGTAGTACTCGCCCTCGTCCAAGGGCGGCAGGTCATCGCGGGCCACGGCCAACTCAAGGTTTTTTAAGGCATCGGCGTCGTCCCTGACGGTGACGCGCCGGATTTTTAAGATCAGCCCAAAAGGGGCCGTCCGGCCGGACACGGCCACCGGCCGGGGCGGGTCGGGCGGCGAGAGCAGCCAGACCTTAGGGGCGGTCAAAAGGCCGGTTGGGCTGTCGGGGTTGTAGGCTTTAACCGCCACCGCCCCGCTCGTCCCGTGGGCCCTTAGGATCCGGCCTAAAGGGACGAGCTTGGCCGGAGGCTTAGGGGCCAAGGGGGGCTTACTCGCCGTCAAGGTCGGCGTCCACTTTTAAGGCGCAGCTAAAGCCTTTTTTAGTGGCCGCCACGCCCATGAGGACCCGGATGGCCCTGATGGTGCGGCCGTTTTTGCCAATGACCGCGCAGAGATCCTCTGGATTGACCTTCAAAAGGATCTCTTTTTGGCCGTTTTTGGGCTCGCTCTCGAAGACTTCGACGTCGTCGGGAAAGGAGCTTAAGTTTTTGGCTAAAAAACGAACTAACTCCAGCATGAGGCGAGGCGCCGCCTTTTTAGGCCTTGGACTTTATTAGGCTAGCCACCGTTTCCGTGGGCTTTGCCCCCTTGGACAGCCAAGAATCCAACAGATCCTTTTTGATTTCCAGGTAAGCGGGGTTGCGGTTTGGGTCGTAAAACCCCACGATTTCCAGAAAGCGGCCGTCGCGCTTGGCGGCCCCGTCGGCCACCACCAGGCGGTAGTAGGGTTTTTTCTTGGAGCCCAGGCGGGCCAGTCGGACTTTCAAAGCCATTATTATCGTCTCCTAAAGCGAGGCGCGGCCTCGCGACGTCTATCCTTAACGGGAAAGCGTTCCCAGGCAAAGGGGCCTAAAAAAACTTTAACTTGGCGGTCGGCCGACTTTGGCCGGCCAAAGGGCGAGAGCCTTAAACCTAAAGGCCGTAGGCCGCCCTCTCAAAAGGCCCTCCCAAAAGGCCGCCCCAAAAAAAGCCAGGGCTTTTTTTGGGCCTAAAAAGAAGGGCTACGGCGAAAAAAGGGCCAAAAAAATTTTTAGATGAATTTTCTTAGCATATCGCGAATACCCTTTATGGATTCGCCGCTCTTGGCGTACGTGGTCACAAGCTTACTCATTTCGGTAAAGTTCCGAATGAGCTGGTTGACGTCGGCCACGGTGGTCCCGCTCCCTTGGGCGATGCGCCGCCGCCGGCTGGCGTCGATGATGCGGTGGTTAAAGCGCTCCTCTTTGGTCATGGAGTCGATGATGGCCTCGATCTTGGTTAGGTCTTTAGGGTTGAGCCTAAGGGCGTTTAGCTTTTTCATGCGACCCACATAGGGGATCATGCTGAGTATAGACTCAAGCGAGCCGGCTTTTTTCAGCTGAGCCATTTGCTTTTTAAATTCGCCTAAGGTGTACCCGCCCTTGGACATCAGCTTAAGAAGGCGGTCGGACTCCTCTTGGTCCATGAGCTCTTTGGCTTTTTCGACTAGGCTTAAGACGTCGCCCATGCCTAAGATGACCGAGGCCACGCGCTCCGGGTGGAAGGGCTCGAAGGCCGAGATTTTCTCGCCCACCCCTAAAAACTTTAAGGGCTTTAGGGTGACCGCCCGGATGGACATGGCCGCCCCGCCGCGGGCGTCGCCCTCCATCTTGGTCAGGATCGAACCAGTGAGGTTTAGGGCCTGGTCAAAGTCGGTGGCTACCCGGACCGCCTCTTGCCCAGTCATGCCGTCGGCCACCAAGAGGATTTCCTGGCATTCGGCGGCGTCGCGGATCTCGATCAGCTCGACCATTAGCTCCTGGTCGATGGACAAGCGGCCGGCCGTGTCGATTATGATCACGTCAGAGCCAAAATTTCCGGCGGCGGCCAGGCTTTTGGCGGCGATCTCCGCCGGCTTTTGGCTAGGCCCGGAGGGGTAGACGGGCACGCCGATCTCTTGGCCCAACACAGTCAGCTGCTCAATGGCCGCGGGCCTGGTCACGTCGGCCGGGACTAAGCAAGGCGAGTGGCCATGTTTTAAGAGATAGGCGGCCAACTTGGCGGCCGTGGTCGTTTTGCCGGAACCCTGAAGGCCCACTAGCATGAAGGAATGGGGCGGCCGGCCGCTGAAGTTCAGCCCCTTGAAGGCCCCGCCCATGAGCTCGGTCAGCTCTTCGTAGACGATCTTGATGACGTACTGGCCCGGGGTTAGGGTCTTCATGATTTCCTGGCCCATGGCCTTGTGGCTCACGGCCATCAGGAACTCTTTGACCACCTTGTAATTGACGTCGGCCTCCAAAAGAGCCAGGCGGACTTCCTTTAAGGCCTCGGCGACGTCCTTTTCGGAGAGCTTGCCGAAGCCGGTGATTTTTTGAAAGACCTGACTTAATTTATCCGTCAGTCGCTCGAACATGGGCATTCCTTAAACGCTAAAGCTTCCATTATGGCCAGCTAAACGTCGCCTGGTCGGTTTTTTTTGGCTGGCGGGCCGCCATAAGCGGCCGCCGTTAACCGCCCTAAAATGGGCGGCGATTTTAAAACGCCCCAAAAAAAGGGCGGCGGCTTAACTTTGGCCGTCGATGAGAGAGCGCACCTCGTTGGGCAGCTTAAGATCCACTTCCTGGTTGGCCTGGGCCAGCCAGTACCCGTAAAAGGCGTCCATGAGCCGGTCTTGGGTCCCCCTAGAGGAAAAACCGCCGGGTTTATCGACGTCCGCCTCGTCGGCCGGCTCTAGCTTAGCTAGGCTTACGGCCAAAAAGCCCTTGGGCGTGGGGTTGATCACCGGGATGGGGTCGGGGCCGATCTGGCCGGGCCAGGCTAAGACGGCGTAGTTTTTTAGCAAGGTCTGGACGTCCGAGTAAATGATCGGGACCCCCGCCTCGAAAAGGCTTAAGCGCCGAAAGAGGGGGGTCTGGCCGGGGCTGGCCGTGCTAGGCAACTCTTGGACGGCCGGCCCCCAGCCGACCGTTTTGGCCTTTTCCAGGAAGACCACCGCGGCCTCCATGGCTTTTTGCTGGGCCTCTTGGGCGATCCAGTCGGCCACGACCCGGGAGTGGACGTCGGGGTCGG
>JAITIH010000312.1 GCA_031279525.1 Deltaproteobacteria bacterium
CCTTCTCGCCGGCCGCCCTTTCGGACTCGAACTTTTGGACGAATTGGCCAAAGGTCCCAGCGAGGAGAGCGCCTCTAGCCCCGGCCACTAGATCTTGATAGTAAGTTAGGTTGTGGATGGTGGCCAAGCGCGAGAACAGCGGCTCGCGGTTCCGCAATAAGTGCCTTAAGTAGGCCAAGGAAAAGGTCCGGCAGGTCAGGCACCGGCACTCCGGGTCTGGGGGCCGGGGGTCGTCCTTGTGCTTGGCGTTTAAGACGTTAAGGCGCCCTTGTCGGGTGAAGAGTTGGCCGTTTCTGGCGTTTCGGGTGGGCAGGACGCAGTCGAAGAGATCGGCCCCCCTTTGGATTCCGGCGATCAGATCCTCCGGCGCGCCCAGGCCCATGAGGTAGAGGGGTTTGTCGGGCGGGAGCTCGGCTCTGGCCGCCTCAATGGCCAGAAGGCGGTCGGCGAACGGCTCGCCTAAGGCCAAGCCCCCGATGGCGTGGCCCGGAAAGTTAAGCTCCCTAATGGCCCTGGCCGCCCGGATCCTCAATTCCGGGTGAAAGCCGCCTTGGACGATCCCGAAAAGGGCTTGGCCGGTGGCGGGATCCCAGGCCTTTCGGCACCTGGCCGCCCAGTCCAGGGTCAATTCCAGGGACTTTTCCGCGCTCTCGAAAGTCGCGGGATAGGGAGGGCATTCGTCCAGGCACATGATGACGTCCGCCCCTAAGGCGGTTTGGGCCTCAATGGATATCTCCGGGCTAAAAAAAGTCTCGCTCCCGTCGTAAGGCGACTTAAAGGTCGCCCCTTCAGGGGTCAGTTTCCTTAAGGCCGCAAGGGAAAAGACCTGGTAACCGCCGCTGTCGGTGAGGGTGGGCCCGTCCCAACCCATGAATTTTCCCAACCCCCCAAATCGGCGGACGACCTCAAGGCCAGGCCGCAAATAAAGATGGTAGGCGTTGGCGAGGATTATTTTCGAGCCGACCGCCAAAAGGTCGTCGGGGGCCATGGCTTTGACCGAGGCTCGCGTGCCCACGGCCATAAAGGCCGGGGTGGGGACGAGGCCATGGGGGGTCTTAAGAAGGCCGGCCCGGGCCGGCCCGCGCGGGTCTTCTTTTTCGACTCGAAAGAAATCAGAGGTCAAATCGGGCTCCCGGGGGCGGGTAAGGGCCGCGAAAAGCGCCTAAAAAAAGGAGCTTTTCGCGGCGCTAAGGGACTTTTGAGGCGAAAGCCCGCCTAACCATATTAATGGGGCGGCCGCCTAGAGGGGCTCTTAGAGGGCTCTCGCCAGCGGCTAACCGCTAGAGGCTAATTGCGAAGATGCCCATCGCCGCTGACCACGAACTTGGTCGTGGTCAGCTCCTTAAGGCCCATGGGCCCGTAGGCGTGAAGCTTGGTGGTGCTGATGCCGATCTCCGCCCCTAGGCCCAGGCAGCCGCCGTCGTTTAAGCGGGTGGAGGCGTTGACCAGGACGCAACCGGCGTCGACGTTCTTAAGAAAGGTCAGGGCCCTTTTTTGATCTTTCGTGACGATGGCCTCGGTGTGGCGGGAGCCGTACTGGCGGATATGGGCCAGGGCCTCGTCCAGGTTGTCCACCGTTTTGACGGCCAGTTTGGGGCCTAGAAACTCCCGGCCAAAGTCGTCTGGCTTGGCTTTGGTGGCCCCGGGGAGATAGGGCATGGACTCGGCCGAGGAGGCGATCTTGACGCCCTGGGCCACCAGGGCCGCCCCAACCAAAGGCAGGAATTTTGGGGCTTCCTGGCGGTGAACCAAAAGGCATTCCAAGGCGTTGCAGGTGCCGGGTCGGTTGACTTTAGCGTTGACGGTCAGGTCTAAGGCCATCTGGTGGTCGGCCCCCTCGTCCACGTAGAGGTGACAGACCCCTTTAAAGTGCTTAAGGACTGGGACCTTGGAGTGCTCGTCCACGAAGCGGATGAGGTTCTCCCCGCCCCGGGGGATGACCAGATCTAAGCGATCGGAGAGGCTCAAAAGCTCCTTAAGGCCCTCGTGGCTTAAGTCGGGTAGGACGGTGGCGGCCTGGCCAGGCAGCCCGGCCGACTCCAAGGCCTCGGCGAACAGGGGGCTTAAGACCTGGGCGGTCTTAAGAACCTCTTTGCCCGGCTTAACGATAATCGCGTTGCCGCTTTTAAGGGCCATGGCCGCCGCCTCGGCCACCGCCCCGGGCCGAGCCTCGCAGATAAAAGCGATGAGGCCCAAGGGAATCCGGAGTCGGCCGACCATAAGGCCGCTAGGGAGGGTTTTAAAGTCCTCTATGGCCCCTAAGGGGTCGGGGAGGGCGGCCGTCTCCCTGAGGCCGGCGACCAGCTGGGTCATCCTAGCCTCGGACAGGGCCAAGCGGTCGATTAAAGCCTCGGCCAGCTTGTTCTTTTTAGCCTCTTTCACGTCCGCCTGGTTGGCCTCCAAGATTTCCTTTTGGGACCTTTCCAAGAGTTCGGCGAGGCCCAAAAGGACCTGATTGCGGATTTGGCCAGAGCTGGCCCCTAAGGCGGGCAGGGCCTGAGCGACGTGGGCGACGATTTCGGGCAAAGATTTTTTCTTGGGCATGGCGTTTTCCACCTTGGGTCCGCGCCCCCAAAGGGGCGATTTAAGGGGGCTAAAGCGGCTTAGGCGTCGCTGACGCCTAAGCCGCCTAAGACCCGGCGCGTTCTCCGGAGCCACTGGCCCGGCCAAAGCCTTTGGCGAGGGCGGCCCCGAAATAAGCCTAAGGGAAGGTTGGCTTCTTTAAGTCAGCCGGACGGCGGGCCTTTCGAAGCCTTATTGAGCCGTTTTGAATAGAAACTCGTAAAAATTTTTGGCTTAGGACTTGGCTTTCTAGCCGGGCCCTTTTTTTGGCCGTAAGTCGATACGCCCTAATCTATTTGATACTTAATGGCTATTTAAGCCTTTGGGCTTTTTTTCTTGGAGCCAGGGCCAAAGTTTCGCGCGCGGCTTTTTTGCGGTTTTTCACAAGTTAGGCGTTTTTAAATTAAAACGCGAAAAAAAGCCTTTATTCCTCGTCCGCCGGAAGCTCGACGGCCTCCGCCTCGCCTTCCAGGCCCTCCAGCTCGATTATCTGGACGTGGACCGTGGGCTTTCTTTGGATGGCCCGTTTAAAAAGGCGCCTAACGTTCTTTTTCACCTCGTCGATCAGAAGGGCTGTTTCCTTTGGGGTCAAGGGCCCAGGGAGGCGGCATTTTAGGAAGGCCGTAAAGGCGCCTTCGACCGCCTGGGCGGCCTCAAAGCTCAGTTCCGGCTCCCCTTCGTAATGAATGCCAAAGAGGGTGGCCTGGGGCGGGGCCAGAAAGCGGGGGGTCCCGTCCTCGTCGGCCCCTAAGACCAAAGTCGCCACGGTTAGGCCCATTTCGGCTAGACGCGATCGGCTTCTAATGACCGGGTCCAGCGGGGAGGCCAGGCGATAGCCGTCGACCAGCCAGCGACCGGTCGGGACCGGCTCGCCCAAGAAAGCCTCGCCTTCCTTAGCGAGGCAAAGCCTTTGGCCGTTGACCATAAGAAAAACGTTTTCCTTAGGGAGGCCATGTTCCCGAGCCAGCTCGGCGTGCCGGGCCAAGTGGCGGGTCTCCCCGTGAATTGGCACGAAGTACTTGGGCCTAGTCAGGTTAAGCATGAGCTTAAGCTCTTCGGCCTGGCCGTGCCCCGAGGCGTGGACTTGGCATCGCCGCCGATCGACCACGTCGGCCCCTAGGCGGTGAAAAAGATTGATCAGGTGGCCAATGGCTCTCTCGTTGCCCGGGATGACCCGGGCCGAGAAGACGATGGAGTCGCCGGGCCGGACTTGGATGTGGCGGTGCTCGCCCATGGCCATGCGGGCTAGGGCCGACAGGGGCTCCCCTTGGCTCCCGGTGACCACCACGGCGATCTCTTTGTCCGGGAGGCTATCGGCCGCCTGGATGTCCACCGCCGCGTCCGGGGCCAAGGTTAGGTAGCCTAACTCCTGGGCCATGCGGGTCACCCCGATCATGGAGCGGCCGTCGAAAAGGAGTTTGCGGCCCGAGGCCTGGGCGGCTAGGGCCACCTGCCTTAGGCGGGCCACGCTGGAGGCGAAGCAGGCCAGGATGACCCGGCCCGGGGCGTTGCGGAAAATCTCGGTTAAAGCCTGGCCGACCGCGCTTTCGCTTACGGTTTGGCCCGGCACGTCGGCGTTGGTGGAGTCGGACAACAAGGCTAAGACGCCTTTTTCCCCATAGAGGGCGAACTTAAAAAGGTCGAGGCGGTTTTCCTCGGTGGCCGTAAGGTCCAGCTTAAAGTCCCCGGTGTGGACCACCGTCCCCACCGGCGTGGACACGGCTAAGGCCACCCCGTCGACGATGCTATGGCTGACGGAAATGAACTCGATCTCAAATGGCCCTAATTTAAGCCGGTCTTGGGCCTTAATCTCTATAAGCTCGTAATTTCGGGCCTGGGCCTCCTCCAGCCTTTCCTTGGCCATGGCCAAGGTCAGGCGGGTGCCGTAAATCGGGGCTTTGATCGTCCTAAGGAGAAAGGCTAAGGCCCCGATGTGGTCCTCGTGGCCGTGGGTGAGGACGACCCCTAAGACTTTTTCCTGATTCGCCGTTAAGTAGGCGAAGTCCGGGATGACCAGGTCGACCCCCAGCTGGCTGGCCTCGGGAAACATGAGACCGGCGTCGACCACCATGATCTGGCCGTCCCACTCTAAGGCCAGGCAATTTAAGCCAATCTCCCCCAGGCCGCCTAAGGGGACGATGTCTAGGGTCGGGCTCGAGGTCAT
>JAITIH010000113.1 GCA_031279525.1 Deltaproteobacteria bacterium
TAGCGATCCAGGCCCAAGCATTCCTTACATTCCTTTATGCGTCGCTCTATCGACCAACGCCAAAAAGCCAGTTTGCGGACGTCCTTAAAGGAGGCTTCCTGCGACTCGTCGCCAAAAAACCGAGCCTAAGGCGACCACCATCCTCAAGCCGCCGCGCGTACACCAAACGTCCTTGCCAGACTCGCCGTCACGCGACTCCACAACCTTTAAGAGCTTGTCTCTCGCGACGATCGGTCCCTTGGCTCCGATTCCAAAGGGCGACGTCATTCCAGGGACGCCTATCGTCATTGGCGAGATCCTGGACGGATGCGGACGGGACGGTCGAGACGGTCGAGACTAGGCGCGGTGGCTTTCGGCCTCTGCCGCGATAATCCGGGAGAATCATCTAAGGGCGTTCGGGGTAGACCTGTTGGGAGCATGGGACGTTTAGGCGAAATAGATGAGGCGACTTAGGCAGGGAGTCAAGAAACCTACGGTCCCTTCCGAAGGCGCCGTCGACCCCGACGCGCCAGCCCCTGAAATCGCCGGACTTAACTATCTCGTCGATCGTCTCCGAAAGAATCTGGTTTTTCGTCCTGTGAAAAAGCTCTCCGAGGACGGCGGCGTTTTTCGCGCCTTTTAAGTATAACCGTCGTCGTCCGAGCCCCACTTTATCGGCATGCCCAGCCGGGCGCCTAACAATTCGTAGCCTTTGTCGCCGACCGCGCCGGGCGTCGCGCAGGCCTTACGGTTCTCCTTCTTGCTCTAAGGCGCCGCGCCATTGACGGGCGGCCCCCCGCGCTCATTTGGACTTTTTTTTAGAAAAGTTGGACTTTTTTTAGGAAAGTCGCATCCGTCGCCGGTGAGCGCGCTGTCCTCGTCGGAGAAAATCATCAAGGTTTCCTCTTGATGCGCCTTCAGCAGGCCGGCGTGGTCCAACGGGATCCGCGTGATGAAGTTCTGGGCGCATCGAATGTCCTTCGGCTCGCCGTTAGGCCAAGCCAATAGGCTCGACCGACTTGCGGTTGAGATCGCTAAGAAACCCGTGGAGGACAATTTTAAAATACCCGACGGCCTCTTTACGATAGAGGAAGGGGAGGTAAGAGCTAATACGCTCTTAAAACAGCTTTCTTGCAAGTTTAAAAGTTTCGTGGGTCAAACCTAAAGTCCCTCAGTATACCTGGATAATGGATGGGCATACCGTTCAGCGTCGATACGATCTCCTCTTCCGCGTCGTCAAGGCGACTGACGCCCTGGCTGGAAGGCGGTGGCGTTTGCTGCGGCTTTAGTTAGATTTTGACGAATATTTCCCTAATCCCACCCGCGATAAACGAATGAGTTCCTTTGGCCGCCAAACCCTTGGCCGTCACGAGACGAATCCAGCTCGCCGCGCCGAAGAGGCGCCTTTACGCCTTTTTCGGCGTCGACTTGCGTCTTAGGCCATCTCCTTTGGGATTTTTGGCTATTCGCGCGCGTTTTTTATAAAATAGGTCATTGGAATTCTAATGTCAAGGGAAAAATCAACCGTATTTTGGATTGGCCAAAAAATTTTAAGTCTCTTAACAGGTCCCAAATTTTAGAGACAATAACCCATTAAAAAGGATAACACGGAGCTTGAGGAGAGTTAACCTCTCAACCGTGTATTGTAGTACTAAAAAACCAACTATTTTAAATTTTTAAAGGGCTCTGGGAACTGTCCGGCGAAGTAAGAAAGCCCCAAAAACCCCCTGGCTCCCTAAAAGGACCCTTCCCCCTAAAATACCGCCCCCGGCGGCGATTTAGCCGGCCATCTTCTGGCTTTAAGCCCTAAATGCTTGTAAAATTGAAAAGCCTAAAATTTAAGGAGACTAGCCATGACGACCCTCGCGGCCATTTTCGATTTGGACGGCACCGTCTTAAACACTCTGCCCGATCTGGCCGACAGCTTAAACCTGGCCCTTGAGGCCGCGGGCTACCCGACCCACGATCTGGAGGGCTTTCGGCCCATGGTGGGCGGCGGCATGGCCAAAATGATCGAAAGGGCCCTGCCGGAGGGAAGCAAGAACCCCGAGACTTTGGCCAAGGTCATGGCCTATTTTAAAAAAGAGTACGCCAAAAGGCAGTGCGATAAGACCGTCCCCTACGATGGGATAGTCGAGCTTTTAAAGGATCTGGCCGCCAAAGGCTGGCTTTTAGGACTTCTTTCCAACAAGGACCACGAAAACACCCTGGAAGTGGTTGGCCATTTTTTCCCCGGGCTTTTCTCCAAGATTATCGGGGTGAGGCCAGGCTTTCCCACGAAGCCGGACCCGAGCGGGGCTTTGGAGATCTGTCAGGCTTTTGGCCTATCCCCCAGCCAAGTCTTCTACGTGGGCGACAGCGGCGTGGACATGGCCACGGCCAAGGGCGCTGGCTGCCGCCCCATTGGGGTGGCCTGGGGGTTCAGGCCTAAAGACGAGCTCTTGGCCGGGGGAGCCCTGGCCATCTTAGAGGAACCTTGCGATTTTCTGGAAGTCGCCGCCAACTTGCCCAATCCCTAAGGCGGCAAACCTTGGCCGATTAGCCCTGGCCGCTTAAGGCCCGGCCGATCGCCCTTTAGGCGCCTAACCTTTAGGCGAAAAAACGAAGAGACCATGGAAGAGACCCAACCTAAAATATCCAGGCGCCCAGAGGAGCCTGCGCCCCCTGAATGGGCCCTAAAAGGGGCCGAGCTTTTAAAAAGCCGGCCCGGCCATCGGCGAGTGGCCTTGACCGGCGGGGTGGGTTCGGGCAAATCCACAGTGGCCGAGCTCATGGCGGCCTTTGGGGCGGAACTAATCGATTTCGACCTTTTGTCTCGGGAGGTCTTGTCCCCGGAGTCGGTTGGCTGGTCCCAGGCCGTCGAACTCTTTGGGCCGAAAATAAAAGGCCCAGATTTAAGCCTGGACCGAAAACGGATCGCCCAGATCGTTTTCAAAAAACCCCTCATTAGAAAGGCCCTAGAGGATATCGTCCATCCCTTGGCCTGGGAATTGATGATCCAAAGGCTTACCGAGCTTGAGGAAAGCCCATTGGTCGTCGTCGACGTTCCTTTGCTTTTCGAGGCTCGCCTAAACGGCCTGTTTAGCCCAGTCGTCGTCTGTTACGCCTCCTTTGAGGCCCAATACCGGCGCCTAAGGGCCAGGGACCCTCAAAAATCTCGCTTTTTGGCCAAGCGAATCATCAAAAGCCAAATGCCCTTCGCGGAAAAGGTGCGCCTGGCCGACGCCATCGTCGACAACAACGGGTCTCTCTCTCTTCTGATCCGGCAAACCAAGGAACTGTGGCTTCGCCTTTCGGCGCCGGATAACGGGGCCCCATAACTGGGCCGCTTAACGGGGCCGTAAAGCGGAGCCGTAAAGAGGGGCCGTAAAGCGGAGCCGCCAAACGGGGCCTTGCGACGGATCGACGAATCGGCCGGCCCAGCCTTTGAAATGAGCCGTAGGCCTTGGCTATAGGCCTTAGGGGAACGAAGCATCGGCCGCCTAAGGCCTTTAAAGGGGCTTTTTGGGGCCTTAGTCATTTCACGATTTATATTCAATTCGCCGTTTTTTCGCGCGCGAGCAGGTTTTCGACTATGGACCAGAGCCAAACGCGCCCGCCCCGCGACCAGCCGACCTCTTGGGCCCCCTTGGCCCAGAGAATGCGGCCCGACAGCCTCGCCGACTACGTGGGGCAGGCCCATCTGGTCGGGCCGGGCAAGCTTTTGTCCCTCATGTGCGAGGAAGGCCGGATCGCCTCCCTCATCCTCTGGGGCCCACCGGGGGTCGGGAAGACCACCTTGGCCCGGATCTTGGCCAGAAAGGCCAAGGCCGAATTCGTGGAGTTCTCGGCGGTCTTGGCCGGCGTTAAAGACGTGCGGGAAGTCGTGGCCGGAGCCCAAGCCCGAAGGCGCTTAGGCAACCAAGGGACGGTCCTCTTCGTCGACGAGATCCACCGCTTCAACAAAGCCCAGCAAGACGCCTTTCTGCCCCACGTGGAAAACGGGCTCATCGCCCTCATTGGGGCCACCACGGAAAACCCCTCCTTTGAGATAATCCCGGCCTTAATCTCGCGGACCAGGGTTTTGGTCTTAAATCCCCTGACCCGGAGCGATCTCGCCTTATTGGCCCAAAAAGCCTTAACCGAGCCCAAGGGCCTAGGAAGCCTTAAGGCTAGCCTAACCGAGGACGCGGAAAGCTTTTTAATTTTAAGCTCCGGCGGCGACGCTAGGGCTTTACTAAACGCCCTTGAGCTGGCCGCGAGCCTGGTCAAACCCGACTCTCGCGGCCAAAGGCTCATTGAGCTGCCGGTCTTGGAGGAAGCCGTCCACAAAAAGGCCTGGCGCTACGACAAGGGCGGCGAGGAGCATTACAACCTCATCTCGGCTCTCCACAAGTCGCTAAGGGACAGCGACCCAGACGCGGCTTTGTACTGGCTGGCCCGGATGCTGGAAGGGGGCGAGGACCCGGTCTACCTATTAAGGCGCATGATCCGCTTCGCCTCGGAAGACGTGGGCTTAGCCGACCCGGTGGCCTTAATGTTGGGCTCCTCTTGCCTAGACGCCTATCGCCTTTTAGGCTCCCCCGAAGGGGACCTGGCCCTGGCCCACTTGGCCGTCCATCTGGCCTGCGCGCCCAAGTCCAACGCGGTCTACGTGGCCTTTGGGGAGGCTAGGGCCGACGCCCGAGAGTTTGGCCACCTGCCCACCCCGCTCCATATCCGGAACGCCCCGACCAAGCTCATGAAAGATCTAGGCTACGGCCAAAACTACCAATACGCCCACGATTTCGAGGACGCGCTGGTCGATCAGGAGCATTTGCCCGAGGAACTGGTCGGGCGAAGGTATTACCGCCCCACAAATCGGGGCCGGGAAAAGCCCATCGCCGATTTTTTGGCCGCGCGGGAGGCGAAAAAGCGGGAGAAAAAAGGCGAGTGAACTTTTTTACGGCCAAAAAGGCCAGGGAAAAGCGGAAAGGCCTTTTTTGGTTTTAGAAAGAAGCCAAAAGGCCATAGGAATAAGCTTAGGGGTCTTTCTTGTTTTTTGGGCCTACCTTTTTTTAGGGGGCCAAAGGGCGTGGGAGAGTGGTGGGATATTAGCGGGCGAGCCAAAGCCTCTTTAGGCCCCTTAAGGGCGAAGAGCCCGCCAAGGCCTCTTAGGCCCCTTAAGGGCGAAGAGCCCGCCAAAGCTCTTAGGCCCCTTAAGGGGCGAAGAGCGAGCTAAGGCCTCTAAGGGCCGTTATGGGGCTCTAGCCAAAGCCAATAAAACGCTTAAGGCTAAGGCAGGTAAACCGTGGGCTCTTTGCGATCCAAGTTAGCCGCGGCCATAGCCGCCATGTCGTCGGTAAACTCGTCGTCGTTGAAGCCCTTGGCCATTTCCGGGCACAGTTTCACGCAGGCCGCGCAAAGGATGCATTTATCGCGGTCGATGGACTTAGGGTTATTGCCGACGAAGGCCCCGACCGGGCAGTTCTTGACGCAGACGAGACAGCCCACGCACTTTTTGGAGGTGTCGGGGATCACGTCCACTTTC
>JAITIH010000045.1 GCA_031279525.1 Deltaproteobacteria bacterium
CTCTTACGGCCTTTTGGCTCTTACGGCCTTTTGGCTCTTACGGCCTTTTGGCTCTTGCGGCCTTTTGGCTCTTGCGGCCTTTCGCCTTTATTAGCCTTACGGCTTTAAGGGCCTTCCGGCTTTAGTCGTCGTAATTGCCTTTGGGGCCCTTATCGGGATTTAGGAGCTTTCCCTTCTCCAAAATCTTAGCCTCGGTCCACTCGGCTGGGTCTTCCAGGCGCGGGGCCTTTTGGCCTGGGTCGTAGGAGCCAGCCTTTAAGATGGCCTCGTAGGCCAGGGGGGCCGTGTCGGTGGAGTTAAAAACGTCGGTCAAGAGATGGTACACAAAGTCTTCCACCCCCTTGGCCATGCGGTCCCGAATAGCCTTGGATTGGGCCAGGATCTTGTTTTCGAAGGGTAGGTTAAGGCTCTTAAAATCCCCGGCTTTGTATTTCCGGGCCGCCCCATAATCCACCATCTCGGCCCAGAGCTCCTCGGACATGCCCTGGCCCGGGACCTTAGAGAGGGCCCCGTCCTTTAAGATGGCGTTCCCGTAGTCGTCGATCTCCACGCCCCAGGCCACCATCTGGAGGGCCGTGGCCACGTTGGCCTTGGTGGTGCGGGTCTCTTTGGCGATGCGTTTAAGCCTTTCCGAGGAGTTGCCGCTGGTGCCGTGCTGGGCCCCAGACAGGCCATAGGGTTTAATGGCCTGGTGGATCTGGGCCGTCAGCTCGACCTGGATGCCGGCCGAAGAAGCCTGGATGCCGTGGGTGGTCCCGTTGTTTAGGGCGATCCAGTCGGGGTGGATGTCGTGGGCGTTCAACCCCTGGATCAAAAACAAGGCGTCCTCGGGGGTGGAAAGGCCAATGTCGCCCTTAATCTCCCCCACCTCGCACTCAAGCCCCGCCCATTTGGGGATGGAGCCGTTAATGGCGATGGAGGACAAAAGGTTCTGGTCGTCGGGCAGATGGGATGCGTCGATGGCGATGGAGGTGATCCCGGCCTCAAACATGCTGGGGACCTCGACCTTGGCCACGGCCAGGTCGTTGGGGTTTTTGATGGCGTAGTGGTCGGCGTGGATGGCCACTGGAATGGTCAACCCCAGCTCGTTGGCTAGGGCGTCCACCTGGCGGGCCATGTTCCAGTAGCTAACCATACAGTAGAAATCGTGGCCGCCCTCGCTTTTGGCGATCTCGACGATGCAGGCGGCCTGAGCCCTTTGGGCGGCGGCCAAGACGCCCCTAATGATCAGGTGGTTCCGCCCGTTGGCCGCGATGGTCATGGCCTGGCCCTTGGCCATAAGGGCCCGGTCGATGAACTTGCCGCTGACGATTAGGGCCTTGGAGTTGGGGAACAAGGCGGCGATATTGGGGGGCCGCCCAACTTCCAACAGTTTCTCGTACTCTTTCGACTGATTGGACCAAGCCATAAATTCCTCCTAAAGCTCAAATGGGGATCGACTGGCCCTCAATGGTTTAAGCCCAGTCGGTTTTTATTAGCTCCGGATCGCGGATCAAAAGCTCGGCGATTTCCACGGCGTTGGTGGCCGCGCCCTTCCTAAGGTTATCAGCCACCACCCACATGGTCAACCCGTTCTCGCGAGAAAGGTCGGCCCGAATTCGGCCTACGAAGACCTCGTCCCGGCCGGTGGCCATGGAGGGGAGAGGGTAGGCGTTGTCGGCGGGCCTGTCGACGACCAAAATGCCCGGGGCCCGGGACAAAAGCTCCCGCGTCGCCTCGGCGCTAATGGGTCGGCCGGTCTCAATCCAGATGGCCTCCGAATGGCAGGAAAAGACCGGGACCCTCACGCAGGTGGCCGAGACCTTGACGTTCTGGTCGTCGAAGATCTTGACGGTCTCGTTGACCATCTTCATCTCTTCCTTGGTGTAGTCGTTATCCAAGAAAACGTCGATGTGCGGCAAGCAATTAAAGGCTATCCTATGAGGATATACCTGGCTTTTCGTCTCCTGGCCGTTAAACAGGCTTCTAGTCTGCTCGGCCAGCTCCTCAATGCCCTTCTGGCCGGTTCCTGAGACCGACTGGTAGGTGGCCACGACTATCCGCCGGATCCCCACGGCGTCGTAGATCGGCTTTAAGGCCACTAGCATCTGGATGGTCGAGCAGTTGGGGTTGGCGATTATGCCCTTGTGCCTTTTAATGGCCCCGGGGTTGACTTCCGGGATGACCAAAGGCACCCGGGGGTCCTGGCGCCACCGGGAAGAGTTGTCCACCACCACGGCCCCGGCGCGGGCGGCCACTTCGGCCCACTCGCCGCTGGCCTCGCCTCCGGCTGAAAAAAGACAAATGTCCAGGCCGTCGAAAGCCTTAGGCCCGACCGCCCCCACTTTGACCTCGGCGCCGTCGAACTCAATGGCCTGACCCGCCGACCTGGGCGAAGCCAAGGGCCTTAAAGATTTGACCGGAAAGCCCCTTTCCGACAGGTTTTTGAGCATCTCCCGCCCAACCGCCCCGGTGGCTCCCAAAACGCCGACGTTATACTCTCTCGTCATTTTAAACCTCTAAATTTTGGCCGACCGCCTTGGCCAAGGGCCAAAACGCCCTCGCCGCCTTAGCCTCCCAAATTTCCTCTAAAAACAATCTAGTGAGAATTCCCGAAAAAATCGCCGGCCGACCCGTCGCGAGACTTAAGCTAACCTTAGAGTCCAAAACCGCCTTAGGCCTTCGCCCTTAAACCGACCCGTCGCGAGACTTAGGCTAACTTTAGAACCCAAAGCCGCCTTAGGCCGTCGGCCATAAGCCGACCCGTCGCGAGACTTAGGCGACCCTTAGAGCCCAAAACCGCCTTAGGCCGTCG
>JAITIH010000052.1 GCA_031279525.1 Deltaproteobacteria bacterium
GATTGATCTCTTAACCATAGCGCCATATAATATAACTTTATCAGTTTAAATGGAATATTTTTATTATAATATATTGCGGATAATTATTAAAACTAAATTTAGTTATATTTGATGGCATCGCAAAAGTCCGGAAAATGAAAAATCAGAAAAATAACCTCTTGAAATTATTAAAAGATTTTGCCGCTGATTCCCGAAAACAGGGGTTTTTGCGAGACCATCAAATATAGGTCGCGTTCTATAAATATCAACAGGCTGTCTGTTTCATGGTCTGGGGCGAATCCCAGGCTTCATGAACGTTTCCTGAAGTGGACTCAATTCCACCATCCGTTTAAACGGCACGCCCGGTTTATCTGGCCTGTTTTTAAGGACGAGTCGAATCTCGTGAATCGTGCTAAGGGAATATAAAATAGCGTCAAACGGATGAACTTTAATAGATTGGGAGTCGTCTATCATCTTACTTGACGCCTTTTTCTTGGCGTTAACAGACTTTTCCGCAGGGCTTTTTCAGATCTGGGCCCCGGCCGAGCGGACCTCGCCGCGCTCCACGGCCAGAATCTGATCCGACCAGGCCGTGGCCCAAGCCCTTAGATCCTGGGCCTCTAAGGGGCTAGGGGCCGTCGACTTTTCGTGGGCCTCTATTCGTTTGGCCAGCTCCCGGTAGACTTTGGCTTGCTCCGAGTTCGGGGCGGCCTCGATGGTGGTTTTGCCGGCCAATTCGCTCTGGGTGACCGTGATGGAGCGCGGCACGTATTGCAGGACCTGGGTCTTGGTCCGGGCCACGAAGTCGTCGACGATGGCTTTTTGGTAGCCGGAGCTGACCGAGTTGGCGATGACCCCGCCCAAAAGGGCCCCGCCGGAGTTGGAGTACTTCTGGATGCCCTTAAAAAGGTTGTTGGCCGCGTAGATGGCCATAAAGTCCGAGGAAGTGACCGTGAAGACGTGCTGAGCGATGCCTTCCCGGATGGGCACGGCGAAGCCCCCGCAGACCACGTCGCCTAAAACGTCGTATATGACGTAGTCGAGGTCTAGCTCCTCGAAGATTTTTTGTTGCTTAAGCAGCTGGACCGCGGTGATGATGCCCCGGCCGGCGCAGCCCACCCCGGGCGAGGGGCCGCCGGCCTCGACGCAGTAAACGCCCCGGTAGCCCTCGTAGATGGCCTCCCGAGCGTCGACTTTGCCTTTTTCCTTAAGGAGCTCCAAGATGGTCGGGATGTAGGCCCCGTCCCTTAAGGTGTTGGTGGAGTCGGCTTTGGGGTCGCAGCCGAATTGCATGACCTTGTGGCCTAGGTCGGCCAAGGCGGCGCTGATGTTGGAGGTGGTGGTGGATTTGCCAATGCCGCCCTTGCCGTAAATGGCGATCTGCTTGATGGCCTTGGCTTTGGGGGCGGGCTTAACCGCTTTGACCATGACGGGTTCTCCGTGGCGGGGGTAAGGCGCGTCCGGGGCGGTGCCCCAGGGACCCGGCGAGGGCCGGTTGGCCGGCCCGAAGCCTTAAAGGCGAGGCGGCCCTAAGGTCAGGGCTTTGTCGCTAAAAAGGCCAAAATAAAACAAATGTGAAACACAAAAAAAAAACTTAAGACAAATGTCTTAAGCCTTCAAAATTTTGATCAGCTAAAACAAAATCAGGGTTAACTATAAAGGCCGCGAAAACTAGTTTTAAAGACTAAGCAATTACGCCAAAAATTGCTTAAAAAGCAATAAGATTAGTAATAAACGTTAATTCGCGCCGCCGGCTAGCTTAAACGAGCTTTTTAGGCCAACCGACTAGGCTAGCTTAAGGGAAATCCCCGCCTCTGTCAAGGGATTTCTGGGGCCAAAGGGGCATTGGCCCAAATTAAAGCTTGACGCCAGGGTCCATTGCGGCTAAAATTTTCGATTATCCTAAGGCTTAGGCCCCACAAGGGCCAATGGCCAGGCGCAAGTTAGAATTTTAAAGGCGAGCGGCTCATGCGGGAACTAATGAGGTTAGGGCAAAACCAAAGCGGGCTAAGAGGGTCGAATGGCGACGGGGCCGCCCTGGCCAGGGCCATGGCTTCGCCCGCCGCCAGCCTATTATTGTCGTCGCTTAGTCGCTTAGCCGGCCCAGGAGGGGTTTGGCCCTTGGCTTAAGGCCTTGAGTCGGAATCCTATTGGCGCCGGGTTTTTACCCGGCTTTTTTTTTGGCCGCCCCCCTTTCCCCCGGCGACGGGGCCGCCTGGATTTGGGCTGATGGGTTAAAGGCCGCCTTACGGGAAGGCGAGTTTTGAAGGGGTTAAAGGAGAGATCATGTTCGACCCAAATTGCGTGTGTTTTTTCGACACCACCCTGCGCGATGGCGAGCAGGCCGCGGGGGTTAACCTCAACGCCGCCGAGAAGCTGCAAATCGCGAAGCACCTCGAGAAAATGCGCGTCGACGTCATCGAGGCCGGGTTTCCCGCGGCTTCCCCTGGCGACTTTAAGTGCGTCCAGGACATTTCCCGGGAACTGAAAAAGACCCGGGTCTGCGGCCTGGCCCGCACCCGAGAGGGCGACGTTAGGGCGGCGGCCCAGGCCCTGGCCCAGGCCGAGAACCCCAGGCTCCACGTCTTCCTGGCCACCAGCCCCATCCACATGGAGCACAAGCTCAAGATGACCCCCGAGGAGGTCCTCGCCGAGACCCGGGCCGGCGTCAGCCTGGCCCGCTCGCTGATGGCCGAGGTCGAGTTCTCGGCCGAGGACGCCAGCCGCTCCGACATCGGCTTCCTCATCAAGGTCTTCAAGGTGGCCGTCGAGAGCGGGGCCACCATCCTCAACATCCCCGACACCGTGGGCTACGCCATGCCCGACGAGTTCCACCGGCTGTGCAAGGCCGTCATCGACGGGGTCGGGGCCCCGCCCTCGGTCATCTACTCGGTCCACGCCCACGACGACCTCGGCCTGGCCACGGCCAACTCCCTGGCCGCCATCAGGGCCGGCGTGCGGCAGGTGGAGGGCACCATCAACGGCATGGGGGAGCGGGGCGGCAACTCGGCCATCGAGGAGGTGGCCA
>JAITIH010000128.1 GCA_031279525.1 Deltaproteobacteria bacterium
TGGCCGTGGCCAAAGTGGTCAAACCCAAGCAAGACGCCCGACTCGACCTGCCGGTCATTGGGCCCGAGACCATCCAGACCTTGGTGGAGTGCCGGGCTGGGGCCCTGGCCCTGGACGCCCGCGGCCTCATTTTCTTGGAGCGGGAAGAATGCCTGGCCAAGGCCGACGCCGCGGGCCTGGCCATCGTGGCCTGGCTGGAAGAGCCGGAGCCCCGATGAGGGTCATGATTTCGGCTGGGGAAACCTCGGGCGATCTCCACGGGGCCTCCTTGGCCCTGGCCGCCAGCCGTTTAGCCCCGAATCTTAAGTTTTACGGTTTAGGCGGCGACCTGATGGCCGAGGCCGGGGTGGAGCTGGCGGCCCACCTAAGCGAGACCGCGGTCATGGGCCTGACCGAGGTTTTAGGCTCCCTTAGGCGGGTCTTAAAGGTCCGAAAAAAAATGGCCTCCCTCTTGGCCGAAACCCGGCCGGCGGCGTTGGTCCTCATCGACAGCCCGGACTTTAACTTTTTCCTGGCCAAAAAAGCCTCCCAACTCAAAATCCCGGTCATCTACTACATTTGCCCCCAGGTCTGGGCCTGGCGGACCGGCCGCCTAAAGTTCCTGGCTCGGCGCTGCGCCCGGCGGGCCCTTATTTTTCCCTTTGAAAAAGACTTTTACGAGCGAAGGGGGGTCCAGGCCGACCTGGTCGGCCACCCCCTTTTGGACCGCTTGAGCCCCCCGCCCCGCCCCCAAGCCCGGGTCGCTTTAGGCTTTAGCCAGGACCGGCCCCTTTTGGCCCTCTTGCCCGGCAGCCGCGAGTCCTTGGCTAAGCGCCTCGCCCCGCCCATGCTGGCCGCGGCCGGGCTCCTGTTGGAGCGAGTCCCGGGGTTACAACTGGCTCTGCCCTTAGCCCAGACCTTAAAGCCGGCCGCCTTAAGCCGTTGCCTGGCCGAGGCCCCGGAGGCGGTTCGCCAAAGCCTTAAAGTCCTCCCCGGCCAGTCTCAGATAGCCTTAGCCGCGGCCGACGGAGCCCTTTTGGCCTCCGGCACCTCCACGGTGGAAGGGGCCCTTTTGGGCGTGCCCATGGTCGTGGCCTACAAAACCAGCGCCTTAACCTACGCCTTGGCCCGGCTTCTGGCCAAGGTCCCTTACGTCGCCATCGCCAACCTTTTAATGGGCCGGGCCATCGTCCCGGAACTCATCCAAGGCCAGGCGACCCCTAGGCTTATGGCCGAAAAGGCCCTCCCCTTCCTGACCCCGGGCCCCGCCCGCGAAAAGGCCTTGGCCGACTTAAGGGCCGCGGCCGCTAAGCTGGGCGGGCCTGGGGCCTCGGCCAGGGTCTTAAGCCTAATTTTAGAAGAGATCGGCCAGGCCCAAAGCGGGCGGAAAATAAACCCGCAAGTTAAAGGCGCCGAGACTAGCCTGGCCGAGGCCGACCCAGCCCAGGCCGACCCGGCCCAACCCAACTCGGCCCAACCCAACCCGGCCGCCCGAGGCCCTCGGGAAACGAAAAGCCTTTGGACCGCCAGCGAGCGCAGCCTTAGGGTCAGGCTGGCCGCCACGACGGGAGCGAGCCGATGACCGAGGCCACCTCCGCGGCCGCCAAAAAGCCTTCCGACTTAAGAAGGCTTTTAGCCCTCATAAAGCCCCACCGGCCCAAGCTCTTATTGGCCGTCTTGTTCATGCTCTTGGCCGCCGGCTCGACCGCGGCCATGGCCTGGCTCATTCAGCCGCTCTTGGACCACGTCTTCGCCAACAAGGACGCCGCCTTGCTGAATTCCCTAACAATATTGACTTTAGGGGTCTACAGCCTGACCGGGGTTTTTTCCTTCGCCCAGTCCTACGTCATGAACAAGGTGGGCTACAGCGTGGTGAACGACCTAAGGGTCGAGCTCTACGCCCATATCCAAAGCCAGTCGCTTGGCTATTTCCAGACCCACCCCTCCGGCGAGCTCATCAGCCGGGTCATCAACGACGTGGCCATGATCCAAAGCTCGGTCACCACCGTGGTCACCGGCCTCATCTTGGACTTAGGCAAGGTGGCCGGGCTCTTGACGGTCCTATTTTTGCAAGACTTTTTATTGGCCAGCCTTGGAGTTTTAATCCTGCCAATCACTTTATACCCCATCGTTAAGTTTGGCCGCCGCCTAAGGAAGCTCTCCACCAAAAGCCAGATCATCATGGCCTCCCTCATCGGCGTCTTGACCGAGACTTTTCAGGGGGTCCGCATGATCCAGTCCTACAACATGGTCGACCACGAGATCAAGCGCTTTTCCAGCGAGTGTCGCCAGAACGTGGATAACCTCATGCGCTCGGTCACCGTTAAAAGCCTTTCCTCCTCCATCATGGAGATCGTCGGCGGGATATGCCTCGCCGCCGTCATCTGGTACGGCGGGCGCTCGGTCATCGAAAGCCACTCGACCCCTGGGGCCTTCTTTTCCTTCATGACCGCCCTCCTCCTTCTTTACGAGCCCTTAAAAAGGCTAACTCGCCTCCACAACGAAATCCAGCAAGGCTTGGCCGCGGCCCGGCGCATTTTCGCCACCTTGGACGCCGTCCCGGCCGTGGTCTCGCCGCCGGCGGCCAAGATCCCGACCTCCGTCAAAGGCGACGTCGTTTTCGAGGGGGTGGTTTTCGGCTACGGCCCGGGCCGGCCGGCCCTAAACGGGATCGATTTGGCCGTCCGGCCTGGGGAGACTTTGGCCCTGGTCGGGCCATCGGGCGGTGGGAAGACCTCCTTGGTCAATCTCGTTCCCCGCTTCCTCGACCCCCAGGCCGGCCGGGTTCTCTTGGACGGCGAGGATCTTAGGAATCTCGACTTGGCCTGGCTGCGCGAACAGATCGCCCTGGTCAGCCAAGAGGTGGTCCTTTTAGACGACACGGCCCGCCACAACGTGGCCTACGGCCGGCTTACGGCCACCGACGAGGAGATTAGAAAGGCCGCCCAGGCCGCCTTGGCCTTAGACTTCGTGGAAAAACTGCCCCATGGCTTTATGG
>JAITIH010000200.1 GCA_031279525.1 Deltaproteobacteria bacterium
CAGGCCGGGGAGAGCTTGATGTTTAATAGTCTGGAGGCCCGGTTGGTGAGCTGATAGTTTTTGGAATTGTGGTTGGATACCAGGACGGCCGTGGGCCCCTGGCGATCGGAACCATGGGAGGCCGAGGACCCATCCGAGAGAGGAGTTCCGGCCTTGCGGCCGTTGGGCGTGGCCGACACGACTTTGCCAAAGGGAACGTGGGAGGTTATGGGGACGTAACGAAGATCCACGTTTATGCCCCGCTCCAAGGAAACCCTGGCGGCCATTTCCTGGGAGAGCCGGTCCAGATCCAAGGCGATGGCGTCGGCGGCCTGGTCATCATTGCCGTATTTGGGGGCCGAACGCAGTAAGGCCAAAGTGGCCTCATGGCCCTCAAAGTTGGCTTCAAGGGCCCTTAAAAGCTCATCCATGGTCAGCCTTTTTTCCTCGTAAACCAAGGTCTTAATGGCGGCCAGGCTATCGACCACCGTGGCGTAGCCCAAAAACTCAAAGTAGGAAATGTCAAAGCCGCCCTCGATTTTTTCACTTTGCAGGTCTTTGGCCGCCTCCACGCACAGATCGTGTAAAACCGAGGCCAAGGGGGTGGCAAAATGATGGGGCCTTAACTTATCGACAACGTATTGCTGGGCAAAGGCCTTAGAGAGTAATGAGGCGTGTTGAGCCTGATAAACCCGGTAGAATTCTTCCCAGGTCGATAGCTTTCTGGGGTCAGGGGTTTCCACGCCCAAAATCTGGCTTTCCCCCGGCCTCTCCCGGCCTTGGTAGAGGGTAAACTCAATGGCCTTGGCGAAATTAATATAAACGCAGCCCGAGGTATAGGTGTCGCGGTTAGGCATGCGGGCCTCGGTGCAGCCGCTAACGGCGTAGTCAAGAATCTCAGGGAGCGGGGCGCCCTTGGCGGCGTAAAGGGGGATTATTTCTTCATCATTAATAAGCTTGGGAAAACCAGAGCCGTCTTGGATGGTCAAAGCCACCTCATTAAGGTATCTTTGGGGGCTACGGGCATGGACGCGAGCGGCTAGATCTGGATAATTTAGCGGAAACTCTCTCTTTGATTCCAAAAATAAGTAAGTTAGCTCATTTGTGGCGTCTCGGCCTTCGGGCCTCTGACCGCCGATGGTCACGGCCTCCCAATGGGCGTAGGCTTCGTTAAACTCGTTTCCGGTGGGGTTGATGTAAAGATCCACGTATTGGGCCATCTCCACCCACAGACATTCAAGCAGTTCCTTGGCCCCCTCGGGGTCGAGGGCCCCGCTTTCCAGATCGGCCTGATAGTAGGGCAAAAGGTATTGATCCATGCGTCCGTTAGAGATGACCGCGCTGGCTTTTTGCTCTAACCTGGAAAAAAGCTGGACGAACCACTGGCTCTGGACGGCTTCCCTAAAGGAGCGGGCCGGAAGGGCCGGGACCCTCTCGCAGGTCGCGGCCATAAGCCTTAGCTCGGCCTTGCGAACCTCGTCCACCTCGGCCTCGGCCTCTCGTCTAGCCAAAACGGCGTGGCGTCTGGACCATATGATGATGGCGTCGCAGATCTCGATCATGGCCTCATAAAAGGGGGCCCGTTCGACTTGGTCCAAAACGCTCTCTGGCCTAAGGGCCCCCAGTCTGGCGGCCATCTCGGCTCTGATGTCAATAAAGCCGCGCTTTAAGACTTTTTCATAGTCGTGGACCCACTGAAGGGCGCTACGGTACGAGCTGGTTTCGCTGACCACGAAACGCGACTTAAGACCCAACTCATCGGCGTAAGTTACCGCTCTAAGGCTCTCCGGCAGCGCCTTATTGAGACTCTCGTGAAAAGTCCGGCCCCGCCAATAGGTGGCCACCTCAGAGCCAATAATCCGGGCGTCATCGGGCAAAATGGTAAAGGAATTCTTTTTTCGGCTATCGAGGTTACTTAGCACCGTGTCGTAAAAATCGCCATCGATTTCGGGAAACAGGATGCCGTAACGGCCCAGTTTTCCGGCCCTTCCGGCCAAAAGCTGACCGGGGGTAATGTAAACGGTAATGGACTCGGCCACCCGCCTCAAGGCCTTGGCCCAGCGTAAAGTCAAGGGCTCACCTTCAGTTTGCCGCATGGACTCGGTGAAAAGCACGGCCCGCTCAATATCAATGGAGGGGGTTTTGCCCCTAAAGCTCTCAAGGATCCTAAGCGGCCTGGGACGCCCGAGCTCAACTGACCCGCCATGGGCTATCCTGGCTTCCTGGGGCGAGAGCTGGTAGGCTAAATTATCACTCATGGGACTCACCTTTTTATTTTTAACTTTTTTCGCCTAATTTGGTGGCAAACGCAAAAAGGCCGAGACAAGCCATACCAATGGCTCGTCTCGGCCTCCAAATTTTTATAGGTCAGCCAAAACCGGCGATTAAAATAAAATTTTCAAAAATTTCAAACAGAAACGGTTACGGACCAGCCTAAAATAAACTTACCTTGGCACCCTTGGGCCAACCGTCCAGAGCCGTTATCAAAATTACCTCTTGTTTATTCTAAGCATAGGGGCCAAACTTTGTCAATATATTTTTTCATGGCCTCCAAAAATAGCTCCAAAAAACTGGCCCAAACTCGCCCAATTCCTATTGGCCTAAAATAAGCCAATTTTTTCAATCAACCAAGCAAGTTTTAAACAAA
>JAITIH010000207.1 GCA_031279525.1 Deltaproteobacteria bacterium
GTGTTGCCGCTGGTGGGCTCGATGATGACCGTGCCGGCCCGCAAATGGCCCTTCTCCTCGGCGTCCAAAATCATGGAAAGGGCGATCCGATCTTTAACGCTGCCGGCCGGGTTGAAGTACTCCAGCTTAAAGAGGAGGTCGGCCTTGACCTTGGCCAGCTTGACGAAGTTCCGAGGCCTTAGGAGCGGCGTGTTGCCGATCAAATCGGTTAAGCTGTCGACGGCGTTGCTCATTGGACGGAACTCCTTAGGCTTTCCCCGGTGGGGGTTTCCTTGATGTTTAAGAGCGGGTCGCTCTCGTACCACTGTTGTTTGAAGGGCAAAGTCACGTTGGCCGCCACTTTCTTGGATAGATTGGTGTTTAGAAGGGCCCGGGCGGCCTTTCTGGCTAACTCGTAGGCCCCGGAGTAGCCCATGTAGTTCTGCGACTGGCCGTAGAGCGGGATGGTGGGGATACCTAGGCGAACCACCCAGCCGTTGGCCCCGCCGTGGCCGACGTAAAGGTCGGGTTTGAGCCTTTTAAGGTAGACGATTTCCTCGGCCGGCTGACCGGCGGCCACGGCCACCGAGGTTTCTGGGTCGTCGATGTCGTCCAGCATGGGCACGGCGAAGCGATCGAAGTTGTGGGGCTTTAAGCCCAAAACCTTCATGCCCAAGGATTGGAAGAACTCGGCCGTGGTGAAGATCCGGGTCTCCCCGCCGCCGACCCACAGGGATTTGCCGGCCAAGGCTTTCTTAAAGGGCTCTAAGGCCTCAAGAAGCTGGGCGGTCTCCATTTCGACGATTCTCTCGGTTTCCTCGACTAAGTTCATGGCCCGGCCGATGGCCCTTAGCCACTGGTTGGTGTTTTTTATCCCAATGGGCAGGGTGTCGATAACGTAAGGGGTGCCGAAGCGCTCCTTTAAGTGGCCAATCAAGTAGTCGTCGTGAGTGGCGCAAATGCTGACGTTTAAAGCGGCCTCCCCCATGCGGGCGATTTCGTCGATGTGGCCGTACAAGGGCAAGACGTTGACCTTAAGGCCCATGGAGGTCAGAATTCGCGACAGCTCCACCTCGTCGCCGTAGCTGGTGGAGCCGACGTTCAATAGATTGACCGTCCGGGCGTTTTCCCGCCGAATCCGCTCAAGCCTTTCCGACTCGTCCACCGTGCCGGACAGGGCGGAGTCGATCCTAACGGGCGGGTCGACCAGCTTTTTCAAAAGGCCATGGTAAGCGGCGTCGTAGCCGCTGGCCACGAAGCGGCTGCGGAAGCCCTCGCAGTGGACCGGGACCAGCTTGGCCGAGACCTGGGGAGAAAGGTCGTCGACCAAAGAGTCGACGTCGTCGCCGATGATTCCCGGGACGCAGCTGTTGCCAATGACGATGACGTCGGGCCGGTATTCCTTTTCCGCGTATAAAATCGCGGCCCTTAGTTTATCTACGCCGCCGTTTATGACGTCGGCCTCGTCTAAATTCGTGTGGATCCAGACGACGTCGTTGGCGGGCTTGCCCTTAAGGGCCCGGGCGGTCTTGTTGAAGCCGGCCAAGCCAATGTTGTTGGAGGCGCAGCCTAAAGGCCCGTGGATGATGGTCACGACGTTTTGGAAGGTCCGGACGATGCCCAAGGCCAAGATCAGCTGGCAGCCGACGCCTTGGGAGAAGTAGCGGCTATTGAACTTGGCGCAGCCCTCGCCCATGGCCCTTTTCAGCGAGCGACAAGAGCCTAGGTAAGCGTTGGTGGGCTCTATCCGAACGTCGCGGGTCGGCGGTTCAGTGGCCGAGGAGTAATTGTAAATCAGGCCCTCGGTCAAGCTTTTTTCGGACATGGGAAAATCCTTTCGAAAGTGAGGTTAACGGTTGCTGACTAAGACGCTGAAAATGTCCTCGGCCAGGGTCAGGCCGCCCCGGTAGCCGGTGTAGCCCCTGCTTAAGACCGCCCGATTGGTCACCGGATAGGAAACCGGCAGCAGCATGGCCCCGGTTTTTTGGGCCACCGTCCCCTCTAGGCTGCTGCCGATGATGAAAAGGGGCGAGAGCTGGTTGTAGTACTTCTCGTTATGGTTATAGGGCCAGCTTTCCTTGATGCGCCGAAGGAGCTGACCGGTATTGGCCTCGAAGACGAGCTTGGGCTCGACGCTCGCGGTTAAAGTTTTAAACTTCTGGGCGTACTGGGCCGAGTCCTCCGGATCGTCCGGTTCCTCGTTGACCGCGACCAAATGGGGAATCCAGCCTAAGTCCTCGCTTAAAAAGCGGATGAGCGGAAAGGCGTAGTTAATGTCCGAGTAGACCACGGCGTAGCGCTGGTAGTCCAAATCCCCGTAGATCTCCAAGAACCTTTGGAAATAACTATAGTAATAGGCCCTTTCCTCGGCGATGACCGCCTCAAGCCGGGCTTTGGGGACGCGCAAGGGCTCGGCTATTTGCCTTAAGAAAGCCTCGGTCCCGGTGTCGCCGATTGGCAGATCGACGGTCAAAGAGGGGATGGAGTGGCTCTCCTCGAAGGCCGCCGCCGCCTGCTGGCCGTGGAGGGGGGAGAAAACGAGGTTATAGGCGGCTTGCCCGTAGCCTTTGATTTTTTCCACCGTCTCCCCGTCGCCGAAGAAGGTGTTGGCTTTAAGGCCTAGTTTATTGAGGAGATAAACCAAGTTGGCGATGTTGCCCTTGTAAAAGACGTCCTGGCCCGGGGTGAAGCCCAAGAGGTTGACCGTGGCTTTGTCTTTTTTGGCCACGGGTTCTATGAAGTCGGAGGCCAAAGAGCTTATGACCGCCTCGTAGCCCTTAAAGCCGTCGCCGATGAACCCCGGCGTGCTGGCGTAAAGGACCGGGGCCTTTTGGCCTTTAAACTGGTTGGCGACGTTGGCCGCGTTGTCGCCGATGATCTCCACCTGGCAGCCGGTGACGACGAAATAAAGGTCCCCGTCCATGACCCTTAAGGTGGCCTCGATCTGCTCTTCTAAGCGCTCCTCGCCGCCAAAGACGATGTTGTTCTCGGCCACGGAAGTGGTCGGGGTCATGGTCCCGCTGCAGTAGCCGGGCCCTTTGTAGCCGCTGCCGAGGTTATAAGTGGCCGACAAGGTCTGGGCGCAGCCGCCGGAGGCGTGGACGATGGGGATGCAGCGGGGCAAGGACGAGATGGTCGCGATGGCCCCGCCTAGGGCGCAGGATGACTTGGCCCTTTCGATGAAATTGTTCTCCACTTTTAAGCTCCTAAATGGCGTCCGCTGAAAAAGGCGAGTAACGCCCGGTAAGTAAGCCAAAAAACCGCGGCCTTAACTAAAAAAGTTAATTCATACTAGTTTTATCATAAAAAGGGTTGAATTCATTAGTATAAACTCTATTTAAATCGACTTCTTGGGTAAGTTCGTTATATTCCAATAGAAGGTCCATCCAAACGGTCACGCTTTCTTCCTTAATAATCGCGTTGGGGGCGTAATAACGCTCGGTGATGGAGTTGACGTCGGTTTTGGTCCGGCGGGCCGTGATCTCGCGGTTAAGTCGGGGATTGGCGCTGGCCCAGTTGGCGGTTTTGGCCATGGCCGCGGCGAAGCCGCGAACGACCTCCGGATGGGCTTTGATGAAATCCAAATGGAAGTAGAAGGGCGTGCCCCCGCCGCGGTTTTCCCAGATGTCGTAGTCGGAGAAGAGAACCCGAAACTCGCCGTTGTTCTCGAAATACTCCGGGGTCTTGTGCATGAGGGCCACGTCGACGTCCCCTTGCCTTAGGGCCTGCTCAATTAAAGTTTCTTTTATGATGACTTGCTCAATGGCGTTTTTTTGGTCTTTAACCCCGAATTTCCGCAAAAAGGCCAAGGGAAAGTAGCCGCTGCACCCAGTGGCGCTGGGGGAGCCGATCTTCTTTCCCATCATATCCTGGGCCGATTTAATGGGGCTGTCGATCTTGACGATGGCCACCATGTGGGGGACGCGCTCGGTGGACTCGGTCTTTTGGGCCACGGCCATGATCTTGGCCCCGGCGGCTATGGCCGATATGGTTGTGTTGACGTGGCCGCCGGCGTTGGTGTGGATAATTCCCTTCAAGACCGAGGGAATGGTTTGGGTGGTGGGGACGGCCCCCACGTAGTTGAGCTTAATGCCGTTTTCGGCGAAGTGGCCGTTTTCCTCGGCGGCCATGAGGATTTCCGGCGAAGTCAGCTCGGCCGTGTTGGGGACTTTAATGACGAAATACCGCCGCCCGGCTTCCCAGACTTCCCCTTCCTTAAGGTCGGCGGGAGCCTCGCTCGCGTCCTTGGCGGCCTCGGCCGTGGGCGGGAGATTTTGGCCTAAGGAGACGGCGTCGCCGTCGCCGCAGGCCGCCGCCAAGCCAATGACCCCGATAAGGGCGATAAATAGGCGAATTATATTTTTTTTCATACTTTAAATTTCCAATGAATTGACGTAAGCGTTCCCTTGCGATTAATGGAACTTCGCTTAAGGCGTAAAAATGACTTTCGAATAAGCGAAGGCCGACGTTCAGCCGAATAGCGGTCGACGGCCCAATCAAGTCCCGGGCCGATAATGGGGGTTAAACTCATTGGTGTATATTTGGTCGACGGTCAGGCCAGGCTTAATCTCCCCAAAAAGCTCCAACAGCTCGATCCACACCGTGGCGTGCTCAGGCTTTAAAAGGCCGTTGGGGGTGTAATATCTCTCGTTAACGTAATTAAAGTCCGTGTTGGTGCGCCGGGCCGTGATCTCCCGGGCTCCGTCCGGGTGGTCGTTGGCCCAGTTGAGGGTCTCGGCCGTGGCCGCGACGAAGGATCGGACGACGTCCGGGCGCTCCTCTATGAATTTGGTGGCGAAATAGAACGGGGTGGCCCCGCCGTCCTCGCCCCAGACGTCGTAATCGGAGAAAACCACCCGAAACTCGTCTTTGCGAGTTATTTCCTCGGGCAGCTTGTGGGTCATGGCTAGGTCGATTTCCCCCTGCCTTAAGACTTGCTCTAGGTTTTTTTCCGGCAAGACCACCACCTCGATTTTGTTTTTGGGGTCGCTCACTCCAAATTTATTGAGCCAGGCGTAGGGGGTGTACTCGTTACAGCCGCCGATGGTCGGGATGCCGACCTTTTTGCCGATGAGGTCGACCGGCTTTTTAATGGGGCTGTTTTTAGGGACGATCCCTATCATGTGGGGCACTCTTTGGGTGGACTCCGTTTTCCCGGCCACGGCTTTTATCTTGGCCCCGGCCGAGACGCCGGCGATGGTCCGGTTGATGTGGCTGCCGGGGCTCACGTCGATGCGCCCGGAAACCACCGCGGCCACGTACTGGGGAGTCGGCACCACCCCCACGAAATCCATCGCGATCCCGTGTTTTTGGTAAATTTTTAGATCGTCGCCAATCACGAAAATATCCGGCGAGGACGGCTCGGCCGGCATGGGCACTTTGAATTTGATCAGTTTCGTCGCCGGCTCTGAGGCCGGCGCGGCGGCCTTAGCCGCGACAGGGGCCGAGGACTCTTTGGCCTTGGCCGTCGGCGAGGGGGCTGGGTTTTCGCCGCAAGCGGCTAAGGCCAGGCCTAAAAAGGTCGCCATTATAACTAAATAAAATAAATTGCTTAAGTTGCGAAAAAATAATAATTGCATTATATTTACCTAGATAAATTGATAAATTAAAATTATATCAGGATATTTTTTGGTAGTGAGGGTTAAATTCATTAGTATAAATTTGATCTAAAGTTATCCCCGGCTTGATTTCGCCAAACTGGACCAAGAGATCGATCCAGACGGTGACGGTCTCTGGCTTAATGATCCCGTTAGGGGCGAAATACCTTTCGTTGACGTAACTGACGTC
>JAITIH010000224.1 GCA_031279525.1 Deltaproteobacteria bacterium
GACCTCATCTAAGTGGCAGACGTTGTAGGCCGCGAACAGCGGTTCGGTCACGGTGGGCGGCAGACCCCGGGCTTTGCGGACCTTCTCGTAGGCCCCAAAGCCGTGCTCGGCCACGGAAACGTAGGATTTACACTTCTGAACGCACTGCCCGCACATGACGCATTTTTGCTCGTTGAGCGTTTGAGGCTGGTGGGGCACGCCCTCAATGGCGAGATTAGGGCAGATTTTAACGCACTCTTGACAGCCGGTGCAGAGATCCTGGTCTATGGCGATGACGGTCGTCATGATAGAAGCCTCCTTTCCGGGGCTCCGGCGTTAACGACGGCCAAGGCCTCGGCCGCGGCGACGTTCTTCCTCTTCCGCTCCTCGTTGACGTCCGCGACCTTTAAAGCCTCGTTGGGGCAGACCCGAACGCAAGCCGGGCCATTTTCGTCCTCAATGCACAAATCGCACTTGGAGGCGGCCACCTTACCGTCGTTCGAGCCGACCTGGGTAACCTGCTTGCCCTTGTCGTAGTAGGGCAACAAGGCGATGGCCCCAAAGGGGCAAGCCACTAGGCAGTCTTTGCAGCCAATGCATTTATTTTCGTCGATCACCACTTGATGGCCGAAGCGAATGATGGCCGACTGCTTACAAACGATCTTACAGGGAGAATTCTCGCAGTGCTTGCACTGAATGGGCATGCTGGCCGTCTCGATCACCGTTACGTATAGCTTTGGCGTGACCGGCGTGGAGATAGTCCCCACGGTCTTCCCGACGGAGTTGCGTTTCGCGTTATGCGACTGAAAGCAGGCCATTTCGCACGCCCGGCAACCCGTGCACTTAGACGTGTCGGTCGTGACGAACAATCCAAAATCATTATCCATAAACTTGTCCTCGCGGCCAGAAAAACCTGGCTTTCCATAAATCCCGCCCCTTAAGGGATTTGGCTTTCGCTTATTTTCGACAATCTCGCGATCGAAATATATTACGGGTTTTAGTTTTAATTTCTCCCGCCAAATCCGTTTTGTCAACTAATATATTTTACACTTCTGGCTCCCCCTATGTCAAAAAAATAAACGGAAGCGCCTACCGTTTAGGCTTATCTTAGTTGATAACTAATTGTTGTTGAATATAATTGATTTTAAGATATGCGGGCGTTTCGTTGAACTTTGCGAGGTAATTTTATTATGATATTTTATTTCTGCTATTAGTAAATCTTATAGATCTGCCTGATTTTTTTCCCACCTAAAACTAGGCCCCAAAATAAGGGACCGTTTTTAATTGACTTGGCCATCAAAAGCTAAGCCCAAAAGGCTTTTGGCTCGCCCCCGGCGGACAAGGCCGGCGGATTTTTGGCTAAAACGTTGGCCTTAGCCCTTGAGGGCAGAGCCTTAGCCGGACCCCTGGCCTTTAGGAACTTAAGAGCGCCTAAAAAATGGCTGGCCTTAGCCAAAAAAAGAAGGCCTAGGGCGAAAATGGCAAGATCTCGCCCTTTAAGCCCCATGGCTATCGGGGCCTTTGGGTTAAAACCCAAAAACCCCTTAAAGCCATTAAGGGCCGCCCCCCCCAGTCTCGTCGCCACCGCCTTATTAAGCCAAATCACGGCGAGCGTTAAATTTTTTTGTAATTGTATTTATTTTACGCCATAAAGGGCTTTTCCGTCAACGGCCAAAAACGCCGTCCCTTTTACAACCGCCTAGTTATTGGCTATATATTTAGCTATGTCGACTCTACTTTCCTTTTTTCTGTAAATAAATATCTCTCAATTAACTTTAATATTTTTTTACATTATTTTCACCGCCGTAAAATTTTATTTTTTGACCTAAAGGCCATAGGCCAAACTCGCCGAAGTGGGCCATAGGGCGACGCCTCGGGGCGGCTAAATGGGGGTTTTTGGGGGGAAGGGGGGAAAGTTGGGATAGAAGACTCTTTAATAGGCCAAAATCTTTATTAATTTCAAGGCCTTTTCGCGACCTTAGCGAGTGGGGCCAGCCCGATTGGCGGCCTTTTTTTCTTTTTTTCGCGCGGCCAAAGGTTGGCCTTTAGTCGGTCGCCCACTGGTCTAAGGGGGTCTCGGCGTAAGACCAGCCGCCGCCTAGGGCCGGGGCCATGTCGTAAACCCCCCGGACGGTCAGATTAGCCGCCCGCAAAACCCCGAGCGCCCTGGCCAGGTCTTCCGGGTCCAACCTAAGGCAGAAGCCGCACTGGGCCCCTAAGGCGTTGGGCCGGGCCATGACCCGGACCGGGATCCCGGCGGCCTTTAAGCGCTCTTCCCCGTTTAGGGCCGCGCCCGTGGAGTCGAAGGTCAGAATCTTTTCCATTGGCTCGCTTTATGGCCAGCCCTTTGGGCGTAGGCTGGGGCGCCTAAAGCCAGCCTAATAGCCCAAAAAAAATCCCGCCGGCCAAATGACGGCCCCTAAAGCCCGCCGTTCCCATCGAACCTTAAGACTCGGTCCAACTCCTCGGCCGGCACGTCGAAAGTGGCCTGGTCCGGCCCAACCGCCTCGTCGGCGAAAAACTCTGGCAGCCGGTCGCTGGCCTCGGTCAGCCCGGCCCGCCGGTTAAAGCCCGTCTCCATGGACAGGACCTTTTGGCCTAAGGAGTCGAAGTCCTCTTGGGTCAGCCGCCAGTCGAAGCGGGCGTTCAGCATGTCCACCACCGCGCTGGCGGCTTTGGGGTTCTCGAAAAAGGCGAAGGACACGAAGGCGCACAGGCCTAAAGCGTCCACGGCCGCCGCCAGGATCTGGGTCCGGCGGGAGAGCTCGGCCTGGCCGGCGACGGACAGGGGGTCCACCACCCCGCCTAAGCCTAGGATGTTGGCGGCGTAGGCCAACCCGGCCGTGTGGTCGGCCCCTTGAGGATTGGTGGCGAAGGTCACCCCC
>JAITIH010000231.1 GCA_031279525.1 Deltaproteobacteria bacterium
TGGGCCTTGGCGGCCGAGGCGTTTTCCACGGTCGCCCGCGGCTCGGGAGCTTTTGGGGCCGGGGCTGGCGGAGTTGGGATTGGCGAGGCCGGGGCCGGCGGAGCCGGGGTCGGGGCGCCTAGGGTCGGCTCGGGCGGCAGGTACTGAAAAGGCTCGTCCTCCTCGGCCAGGGTCCACTGGCCCAAGGCGGTCAGCCGTTCCGGGGTCACCCCGACCACCAATAGGCGACCGTCGACTTCCACCGCGGCCAGGTACCGGCGGGAGTCCAAGGCCATGGTCCCGCGCAGGGCGAAGGCCCGGCCGCCCTGAAGGCCCCTTGAGCGCCCAAAGCGGCCTAAAAAGCGCAGGAACAATAGAAGCAAAGCCAAAACCAGGATAAAGGCCCCAAAGGCCGCGACCAGGTTGCCCGACCAGCCCGGGGAGCTGGGAAAAGGGAAAAAGCTTTCGGCCGCGGGGGCGACCGGGGCCCGGCTAACCGGGGCCCGGCTAACCGGGGCGGCCGAGACGTTGGCCGGGGCGGCGGCCGAGACGTTGGCCAGGCCGGCGCCCGGGCTGGCGGCCGGGGCGCCGGTCGGGGCGCCGGTCGAGGCGCCGGTCGACTCATTGGGGGCGAACCCGGCCCCTTGGGAGATAGGGACTGGCGGCGGGGCCGGCGGGGCCAGGTTCTCGGCCATGACCCCCGCGGCCACCTCGGCCGGGGTGGGCGGGGCTACGGTTGGCGGGGCTACGGTTGGCTGGGCCATGGCTGGCTGAGCCAGAGAGCCAAGGCCCAAGGCCAACGCCCCTAAGGCCAAGGCGCCCAATAATAACGCGACGCGCATAACGCCTTCCTTTAATTAAGGCTTTTGACCCGTTCCATGGGGCTTACGATGTCGGTGACCCGGACCCCGAACTTGTCGTTGACCACGACCACCTCGCCTCGGGCCACGAGCTTGCCGTTAACGAAAATCTCCAAAGGCTCCCCGGCCAGCTTGCTAAGCTCGATGACCGAGCCTTGACCTAGCTGCAGAAGGTCGTTGATGATCATGCGGGTTCGGCCCAATTCCACGGAAATCTCCAAAGGGATGTCCAAGATGAAATCCAAGGGCCTAGCCGCCCCGTCGGCCGCCGGCGGCGGCGGCCCAAAGGGGCTGTCGCCTAGGGAGGACTCGCCGGCCGGCATGGAGGTGGGCCCAGGGTCGCCCCAGTCCTGGGCTAACCCGGGGTCGTCGGACATGAGGCGGTCGAGATCGCTTTGCGTGAGGTTGGGTTTGTCGTCGGCCATGGGTCGCTCCCCAAAAAAGCCTAAAAAGCCTTTAGGCTCGCTTTAATCCTCCCAGATGCGAGGGGGGATGTCGCTTTGTATCTTGACGGCTTTTTGGCCCCTAGAGGAGCCAATGAAAACTTTAAACTTAGGGACGCCCTCGACGTTGACCTCCAAGGGCTCATGAACGTCGTGCTTGAGCATGATGACGTCGCCTATGGCCAAATTCATCAATTCCTCGGCCGTGATGGTGGTCCGGCCCAGCTCCACCACCATATTGACCTCAGCCTCCCTCACCCGCTCGATGAAGCGGGAGATCCAGGCCGTGTCGACTTCCAGCTGGTCGCTCTGGAAGCCGGCGTAGAGTTTAGAGCGAATGGGCTCGATGGTGGCGTAGGGCAGGCAAATGATCAAGGTCCCCACCGTCTGCTCCAGCTCCACCTCGAACTTGACCACCAAGACCACTTCCGTCGGGGCCACCACCGAGGCGAACTGGGGGTTGGTCTCCCCGCGCACGTAGCTTAGGGTCAGGGGATGGACCGGGTTCCAGGCCTTTTCCAAGTCGTCTAAAGCCATTTTAATGACTTTCGTGACCAAGCGCGACTCAATGGGGGTGAAATCGCGGCCCTCGACCTTGATGTAGCCCCGACCGCTGCCCCCGAAAAAGCTGTCGACTAAATTAAAGACGAGCTTGGTCTCGATGACCATGATGGCGTGCCCCCTTAAGGGCTCGGCCTTAAAAATGTGGAGGCTGGTCGGGACCGGCAGCCCTCGCATGAACTCCCCGAACTTGACCATATTAATGGAAAAGGCCGAGATGTCGATGACTTTGCGGAGGGCGGTGGACATGGTCTGCCGAAAGAACCGGGCGAACCTATCGTTGATGATCTCCAAGGTCGGCATGCGGCCGCGGATGATCCGGTCCTGGTTGGTCAGATCGTAGCGCGTGACGCCCGACTGGTCGGCGGCGTTGTTGGCCTCGGTCTCCACCTCGCCGCCGCCCATGCCTTTCAATAAGGCGTCCACCTCTTCCTGGGTCAGTATCTTGGCCATCTTAGCCCTAAGCCTTCGCGGGGCCTTTGGCCCCGCCCGAGGGAGATCACTGGATGACGAAATCCGAGTACTTGACTTTTTTAACCTTGTTTTTGGTCATAAAGCCGTTGGTCCGGTTTAAAATCTGGCCGCGCAGCCTTTCCTTGCCGTCCACCGACTGGATGTCCTCGATGGACTGGCTGGACAGGAGGATGAGGATGCTGTCCTGGATGTCGCTCATCTTGCGGTTCAGCTCATCGGCCGCCTCTTGGTTTTCCACCTCCAAACCCACGGCCACCTTTAAAAAGCGTCGGCCCGAGGGCTCGTTTAGGTTGGTGGTGAAGGGTTTGAGCTCCACGGTGATGGGCCCGGTCTCGGCCGCGGCCGCGCCTTCGGCCGGCGGGGTCCCGGCGTGGCTACCGCCGCTGGCCGCGGCCTGGCCGACTTCCGAGCCGCCCTTGGTGGGGGCCACGATGGGCTCTTCGGCCTCGGCCTGGGCCGTCTCAGTGGCCGCCGGGGCGGCCTCTCCGCTTGGGGCCGCCGCCGGGGGGGCTAAAATCGTCCGCAAAAGGACGAAGCAGACGACCCCGCCTAAGGCCATGGCGGCCACGGCGACGATCGCGATTTTAAGCGAGCCGCCTCGGCCGCCGGAAGGCGCCTCCTTGGCGCCGGAATCGGCCGCTTTTTCCTCGGCTTCCTTTTTTTTAGGCTCTTGCGCTTTTTTCTCCGACATATTTCGCTATCCTTTCCAAGAACTTTTGGCGGGTCGGTATATGACGATCTCCAAGCGACTATTGCGGGCCCCTTCCGCGGGCTCCATGGTCACCGGCCGGCCGCCGCCGAAGGCCCCCAACCGAAACCGCGAGGGCCCTAAGCCAAGGTCGACGAAATAGCCCATGGCCGCCTTGGCCCTTTGAGCCGAAAGGCGATAGGCCAAAGGCGTGGTCCCGCCCTCCAGCTCGGAAAGCGGGTTGGTGTGGCAGTCTAAGCTGACCGGCGTCTTTAAGCGGGCGAGCAAAGCGGCCATCCGGCTTAAGATCCCTAAAGCTTCCGGCCGCAAGACGGCCGATCCTTCGGGGAAGAGAACCGCTTTGTCCCAACGGACGACTAGGCCCCTTTCGTCGCGAAACACCGAGACCGAGTCGGTCACGGTCTCCTCCAATTCTTGATAGTCGGGCGTGGATTGGGGATCTAACTGAAATAGGGCCGCTTTAAACTCCCGTTGGTCGATCATGGCGTCGATCGGCAAAGACTCGTAATTTTCCACGAAATCGACCAAAGGGGCCAAGAGAGCCGGGTTGGAAAAGCCTAAAGCCCCGGGCCCGGCGATCGTTTGGGCCAGTTCCTCGTTAAAGGACTCCTCCTCGCCGGCGGTCGAAAAGCTTCTCGGGTCGGTGGTGGTGATGGAAATGATGAGGACGAAAAACGTCAACAGCAAAGTCACCATATCCGAAAAGGTGAGCAGCCAGCCTTGGGAGTTGGGCCCCGCGGGGGCCTCGGCCGGGCGGCGGAAGGCGGCCATCAGTAAACCTCCCCTTCCGCCCCGGGCCGGCGGGGCAGGATAAACTCAAAACCCCCAAAATCGAACAAGGTCTCTTGGCCCTCTAAGCGCCTTATGGCCCCCTCGTTTTGGGCCGAATAGTCCAAAACCAGCTCCACCCGGTTGTTTTTGGCCCGGTTGGCCGGCGAGTTGTTGGCCACCATGGGCTTTTCGCCGCCATAGCCGTAGGCCGAAAGAAGGGTTAGGGGCAGACCCTCGTCGGAAAGGAACCGCAAGACGGCCAAAGCCCTTTCCACCGACACGTCCCAGTTGTCGCCTAAGCCCTCGGTCTGGGGCGGCAGATTGTCGGTGTGGCCCTCGACGCTGATTGGGATCTCGGACGGCTTAACGATGCGGGCGAAGGCCTTTAAGGTGGCCTCGGACTCTGGCGACAGCTCGGTGGAGTCGCCGTTGAACAAAAGGCCCGACGACAAAATGACGATCCTCTGGCCTTTGGAGTGGACGATCCGAGCCCGGTCGTCTTGGAGGTTAGGGGCCAAAAGGGCCCTAACCTGGGCCATTTCCACGTCCTCGACCCTGGCCTTGGCCCCTAAGGAGGCCTGGTTGACGGCCAGCCCCTCGGCCTCCCCGTCCGGGACGAAGGCCCCGGCCATGATCCCAAAGGTCTCGTTGACCGAGCGAACGGCCTGGCCGTAGCGCGTCTCGTCGAAGTTGGCCTTGGCGGTCATCATGATGAAGAAAGTCAACAAGATCAAGGAGATCGAGGTAAAAAGCAACATGGTGGAGTCCGGCCGAGGCGACTCGCCTTTGAGTCTTTTCGCGGCCATGGGTCACCTAAAGGCCGAGATGCGGGCGGCCGGCGGAATGAAAGCGTGAAGCTTTTGCTCGATGATCCTCGGGTTGTCGCCGCGGCAAAGGGCCAAGATGCCCTGGACGATCAGCTCTTTAACCAAGGTCTCGGCCTGGGAGCGAGCCCTTAGCTTTCCGGAAATGGGCACGAAGACCACGTTGGCCAAGATGGCTCCGTAAAAGGTGGTGACCAAGGCCACGCTCATGGCCGGGCCAATGGCCGAAGGGTCGTCCAGCCTTTGGAGCATGGAAATGAGCCCGATTAAGGTCCCTAACATGCCAAAGGCCGGGGCGAAGGCCCCCATGGCTTGAAAAATATCGGCCCCTAAGCGGTGCCGAGACTCCTGGAAGGCGATCTCGGTCTCCAAAATCTCCACTATGGCCTGGGGCTCTAAACCGTCCACGGTCAGCTGGAGCCCTTTTTGCAAAAATTCGTCGGACACGTCGGCGATGTCGTTTTCCAAAGACAATAGCCCTTCTTTTCGGGCTTTGGCCGAAAAGGCGATGAAGCCGGCGATGATGTCGGCCATGGTGACGGTCCGGGTCACGAAAACGTTTTTCAGGATGGACGCGGTGTTGAGGCAGTCCCGCAAAGGGTAGTTAATCATGGTGGCGCAGGCCGTGCCCCCGACCACGATCATGAAAGAGGGCAAATCCAAAAACGCCCAAATACCCACCCCCATGTTAATGGAAATGACCAAAAGGCCAACGGAGGACAAGATGCCGATTATAGTCGCGACGTCCATGGGGGGTCACCTTGAAAAACTAATTGGGCGAAAAAACCGGCCAAAACGGCGACCAGCAGGACCACGACGGCGATGGAGCACCGGATCTTCCGCTGGGGACCATCCTCGAAGTCAATGGCGGACGGGATTCCTGGGGAACCGAATTCCATGGCCACGGGGGCGGACCGCGGCAGCCGCGCTGACGTTCTTTTCCCTAGAGGGTCCATATGAACGTCTGGAGGACCTCGATGGGCACGTCGGACTTGACGGCGTAGAGCGCGCCCAGGGGCGGATTCCTCCGGAAGAGGCGCGTCCGCGCGGCCAGCACCTGATGCGAGCAGGAGAGGACCTTGCCGCGGACCGGAAGCTCGACTTTGGCCATTTTGGGGCGTCGGGGAGGGGCAAGGCGAGGGCGGGCGGATGCAGATGTGAATTCGGTGACCGAAAAGCGTGCGCCGATGGAGGCCCTGTGATTAACACGAGCGCTCGAAAAATTGGCAGGATATGGATGCGGACGGCAGCTGTGACTGGACGCTGGGATCTCACATCATCTT
>JAITIH010000327.1 GCA_031279525.1 Deltaproteobacteria bacterium
CCGCAATGGCTTTTTATATCACGGCCGAGTAAAAGCCCTCTCCGAGGGCGCCCGCGAGGCCGGGCTGGCCTTTTAAGGGGGAACGCGCGTGTACAGGCCCGAGGAAGAGCAGAATCTAATCGACAAGGTGGTCCACGTCAATCGAGTGGCCAAAGTGGTGAAAGGCGGCCGGCGCTTTTCTTTTTCGGCCATCGTGGTCGTGGGCGACGGCAAAGGCCGGGTCGGCTTTGGCTTAGGCAAGGCCAGCGAGGTGCCCGAGGCCATCCGCAAGGGCCTGGAGCGAGCCAAGAAAAACGTGGTCGAGGTCGATCTGGCCGGCACCACCGTCCCCCACCAGACGGTCGGCGAGTGCGGCAGCGGCTCGGTCCTCTTAAAGCCCGCGGCCAAGGGCACCGGGGTCATCGCCGGCGGCTCGGTCCGAGCCGTGGTGGAGGCGGCCGGGGTTAAGGACATCTTGACCAAGGTTTTGGGCTCCAACAACCCCCACAACGTGGTCCGGGCCACCATGGCCGCCTTAAAGAAGATGCGCCTGGCCCGCACCGTGGCTAAAGAGCGGGGCGTGCCCATGGAGCGCTTAAGGGTCTGAGGGACCCTTTAGGGGCCATTAAAGACCAAAAAATAGGGTCCCTTTTTCGGCCGAAAGAGCGGTTCTCGCGGCCGTCGGCCATTAATTGGCTATCACTACGCAAGTTTTAGGTAAACATCGTGACTAAGTCGTTAAAAATAACTCAAGTCAGAAGCGCCCTGGGCCGCAAGCCTAAGCATCGACGGACCGTCCGGGCTTTAGGCCTTAGAAGGATTGGGGACGTCGCGACCCAGCCCGACAACCCGGCCATTAGGGGCATGATTGACTCGGTCGGCTACCTTTTAAAGGTGGCGGAGGAAGATGGCCATGAGGCTATATGATTTAAAGCCCGCGCCAGGGTCCAAGAAAAAGCCCAAACGCCTGGGCCGGGGGGAGTCCTCAGGCCAAGGCAAGACGGCGGGCCGCGGCCACAAGGGCCAGAAAGCCCGCTCCGGCGGCGGGGTCGGGGTCGGCTTCGAGGGCGGCCAGATGCCTCTCCAAAGGCGGCTGCCCAAGCGCGGGTTCACCAATATTTTTAAGAAGACCTATTCCCTGGTCAACCTCTCGGCCTTGGAGGCCTTCGCCGAAAACAGCGTGGTCGACGCCGAGGTTTTGGCCGCCTCTGGGATCATTCGGAAAGCCAGCGCCCCGGTTAAGCTTTTGGCCAAGGGCGATTTGACCAAGCCCTTGACCGTCAAGGTCCAGGCCGCCTCCAAAAAGGCCCTGGAAAAAGTCGCGGCCTTAGGCGGCCGAGTTGAGATCCTGACCCTCTAAGCCAGGGTCTCTAAGGCCAGAATCGAGGATAACTTGTTAGGCGGAATCGAAAATTTAAGCCAATCCAACGACCTAAGAAAACGGATCGTTTACGTCCTTTTGATCCTAGCCGTCTATCGGGTGGGCGTCCACATCCCCACCCCTGGGGTCAACACCGAGGCTTTGGCCGTCTTCTTTTCCCGGTTCCAAGGGACTTTATTGGGCCTCTTCGACATGTTTAGCGGCCGGGCTTTATCCCAGTTCTCCATCTTCGCCATGGGGATCATGCCCTACATCTCGGCCTCCATCATTATAGAACTCTTGACCGTGGTCTGGCCTTACCTAGGCCGCCTCAAAAAAGAGGGCGGCCAAGACGGCCGGCGAAAGCTGACCCAGTACTCCCGCTACTTGACCGTGGGCCTGTCCTTGTTCCAAGGTTTCATGCTGGCCGTGGGCTTAGAGCGCATGGCCGTGGACTCCCAGACCTCGGTGGTCATTAACCCTGGCCTTTCATTCCGGCTCATGACCACCATCACCTTGGCCGCCGGGACCTGCTTCATCATGTGGCTGGGCGAGCAGATAACCGAGCGGGGCATTGGCAACGGCATCTCCTTAATCATCTTCGCCGGCATCGTCGAGGCCTTGCCCTCGGCCATCGGCGGGGTCTTTAGGGACGTGGGCCAGGGCGACCAGTCCCTTTTGGCCATGGTGGCCCTAACCGCGGCCATGGTCTTAATCGTGGCCGGGGTGGTCTTCTGCGAGCGGGCCCAGCGCCGGATCCAGGTCCAGTACGCCCAACGCATGGTCGGCCGCCGGGTGGTCGAGGGCCGCTCGACCCACCTGCCCTTAAAGCTGAACCCGGCCGGGGTCATTCCCCCCATTTTCGCCAGCTCCCTTATAATGTTCCCAGCCACCTTAGGCCAGTTCCTCGACCATCCCCTCTTTAAGACGATGTCCGACTGGCTCAACGAGTCGTCGATTTTGTATAACGTCATTTACGTGGGCCTCATCATCTTTTTCTGTTACTTCTACACAGGAGTCCAGTTCAATCCGGTCGACGTGGCCGACAACATGAAAAAGCACGGCGGCTTCATCCCCGGCATTAGGCCGGGCCAAAAGACGGCCGAGTACATCGACCGGGTCCTGACCCGGATTACCTTGTGGGGGGCCTTGTACGTCTCGGCCATCTGCGTCCTCCCCTCTTTGGTCAGGGGCTATTTTCGGGTCGACTTCTGGTTTGGCGGCACGGCCCTTTTAATCGTGGTCGGCGTGGCCTTGGACACCATCGCCCAGATTCACTCCTACGTCTTAAACCAGCATTACGATGGCTTTCTGAAAAAAGGCATGGCCGGCATTGGGAAGATTCAGCCCCGGCGCCGGGCTTGACAAAGTAGGGGGGAAAAGCTATACATAATGGTTTGCGGACAATCCAGGCCAAAGGCCGTCCATTAGGCCCGCGGGAGCGGCGACGTTCGCGGGATTTTTAGGCCGGAACTAACCGCTAACCCTCAAAACCGAGGGATTATCCATGATAATAATTCTTTTAGGCCCGCCAGGGGCCGGCAAAGGAACTCAAACCGCGGCCCTGGCCAAAAGATATAAGCTGACTCCCATCTCCACGGGGGACATTTTCCGGGCCAACTTAAACGACCGGACCCCTTTGGGGCTGGAGGCCCAAAATTACATGAGCCAGGGCCTTTTGGTCCCCGACGACTTGACGGTCCGGCTGGTCGACGACCGGCTGGCCCAGCCCGACGCTTTAGGGGGCTGTCTTTTGGACGGCTTTCCAAGGACCGTCTTTCAGGCCGAGGAGCTGGAAAAAGTCCTGGCTAAAACCGGGCGAAAAGTCGACCGCTGCCTTCTTTTGGACATCCCGGAAAAGGAGCTCATGGCCCGCCTGACCGGCCGACGAGTCTGCCGGTCCTGCTCCTCGGTCTGGCACCTAAACTTTTACCCGCCGCCGGCGGACCTTATCTGCCCTTTGTGCGGGGGCGAGATTTACCAAAGGGCCGACGACGAGGAGGTGGCCGCCTCCAACCGCCTAAAGGTTTACCTGGCCCAGACCCAGCCTTTGGCCGAATGGTACGAGAAAAAGGGCCTTTTAACTTCGGTGGCCGCCTTAGGCTCGCCCAAAGAAGTGGAAATGGCCATTGAAAAGGCCTTGGGCTGACCTATTTTTGGTCAAAAAAATTGAGGCCAATTTTTAGGGAAATTCTTTTAATGCGGCCGTACGCCTATAGATAATTAATTTACTCAACCTTTCGCCACGCGATCTAGCCAAGGCCGCTAAAATTAAAGGCGGCCAAAAAAGAGGGGAATTAGCCGTGAAAGTCCGCTCATCGGTTAAAAAAATGTGCATGAAGTGCAAGATCATCCGGCGGTTTGGCCAAGTCCGGATCATCTGCGAAAACCCTAAACATAAGCAGCGTCAGGGCTAAGACCTGGCTTAACCTAAGGGAGGGCTCCACTTGCCCAGGATTTCCGGCATCGACTTGCCTCGCCACAAGAGAATAGACGTCGCCCTGACCTATATTTACGGCTTAGGTCGGCCCAGCGCCGTGGCCATCTTAAAGAAGGCCGGCGTCGACCTCTCCACCAAATCCGACCACCTGACCGACGACGAGGTC
>JAITIH010000071.1 GCA_031279525.1 Deltaproteobacteria bacterium
AAATTCGTCCGAGCCTACGGAGTCGGTGTGGCCGACCAGGGCGACCTGGATCCCGGGGTTGTTGGCCAAAACCCGGGCGGCCTGACGGACGTGCGGCAAAAATTCGGGCTTTATGACCGCGCGGTTAAAGTCGAAGAAGGTGGCGTAGGCCACGATCCAGCAGCCGCGCTCGTCCACCTGGGCGCCTAAGGGGGTCCCGGGGCACATGTCTAGGCTATCGACGACGCCGTCTTGGTCCTCGTCGCCGTCGCCGCCGCGGCAAGAGCGGCTGTCTAAAAGCCTAATCATGTCGACGTTGGAGACCATGATGGCCCAGTCTTTGGGGGTTCGGCCCTTAAAGTCCCGGGCCTTACAGTTGGCCCCGTTGTTTAAGAGCTGCTTGGCCAATTCGTGCTGGCCGGCCCAGGCCGCCCAGTGGAGGGCCGTGGCCCCGTACTCGTCGGTCCCGCCGACCCTGGCCCCGGCCCGCAATAGCAGCCGCGTGGCCTCTGGATTGTTTAAGTAGACGGCCCAAGTCAGGATGGGCCAGCCAGCCGGGCTAAAGGCGTCGAAGGGCTTGGCGAAGATGGACAGCCGCGGGTCGAAGACGTCTTTGGCCTTTAAGCCCACCCGGGTCAAGGTGGCGTTGGGGTCGGCCCCCTGGTCCCTTAAGGCCGCCATGTTCGCGACGTCGTTCCTGGCTAAGCTGAAGAAAAGCCCCTGTTCGGCGATCAGTCGCTGAGTGGCGGTGGCGTCGACGGCGCCGTAAGCCAAGGACTGGCCCATCAACCCCAGAACGAGCCCCAGAGCGACGAAAGATTTTCTCATAAATCACCCTCAAGGAAACCCCTGGCCGAAGCCAAGGCGGATGCGCTGCGGGCCCTTCTAGGGCCCGGCCATCTTGGGCGGGTAAGGCCCAAAAGCTCAGGCGGCTTTACCCGCCCCGCTTTTTTGGTTTTACCCGCCATTAAAGGTATTCCACCAAAACGATGGGCTCGCGTTTTAAGACGCTCACCACGCTTAAACTCAGGTCGTCGCGCGAACAGGGCAAGGCCAGTTCAAAGGAGACGGAGTCGCGGCGGTCGACGATGGCCCGAGCGGCCAAGTCGGTTATGTCGAAGAGGATCCAGCTGGCGGCCTTGGTTGGGCTCGACCTGATGGAGCCGAGGCTCTGGTAGTCGTCGCCGACGACGAGCCGCCCCCTTAAAGAGGCCGCTTGGGCCAGGAAGTGGGCGTTAGTTTCGGCGTGGATCGCCAGGACCGCCCGCCGAACCCGAATGCGGTCGCTAAAGCGGGTAAAGTCGAAGGTCATGTCCAAAGAGGCCGAGTGGCCGTCCGGTCCCCCGTACTCGCAAGACGCGGCCGAGGGGGTCAGGTTGGCGCAACCCAAGACCAGTCTGTTCAAGCCTCTTTGACGATAGGAATTGACTGGCGACTCCAACCAGGCCGAGACGTCCTTGGACAGCATGTACTGCCGGCAGGATGGGGTCTGGTTCGGGACGTAGAGGGCCCTAATGGGGCCCATATTGGAGCGATAGCGACCCTCGCAGACCGGAAAGACGGACTGTTTGTAAATGGGCGGCGGGCCGCAGGCGGCGAGGAGGGCGAGGGAAGCCGCGGCCGCCAGGATCGGGAATAGGTAAGCTTTCATGGGAAACGCCGGTCGCCCCGCCAAAAAAAAGGCTGAGCGGCCTTTGACCTCCTTTGGTTAAAGTCCGAGCTTAGTCGGGAGAGGTTCTCCCATTAAGTGGGGGGCCAAGGCCAAAAAAACCTTGAGCCCGCCCTTTAACTATATAATTTGGCTTAAGGCGACGCCAAACGTTAGCTTTAGGCCCCCAAAAAAAGGCGACATAGGGCTCTATAGGCCCTTTTCGGCCAGGCTTAAGGGGCTTTTGGCCGGCGAGCGGGCCCCTTTTTGGGCGGCCGCCCGCCGCAAGGCCGCTTTAAGGGCCTTTAGCGGCCCGGGGCCCGGTAAGAGTCGGGCGACTCGACGAAGGGCGCGTCTAGGCGCCGCTCCGGCCCAGGCGAGACTGGCATGAATAGCAGAACCTTGTCGCCTAAGGCGATGGCGTCCTCGGAGTATTTGATGCGGGCCACGTAAGTGACCGTCTCCAGGTCCCGATTGGCTTTGCCTCGCGTTTTTAAGCGCCGGACGTCCATGGGCGGCGGGGGGGCTAGGCCTTCGACCCGGCTTACGATGGCGACGGTTCCGCGGTAATACATGAGGTGCCCTAAGCTGCGGCCATAGGAGGGGCTATTGCGGTCCGGCTCCTGGATGACTTCCGTGACGGCGTAAATGGGAAACTCGGTGAAATAGGGATCCGAGTCCTCGTAGGTGTCGGAGTCCATGATTTTGCGAATGTCCTCGTTGAAGCGGATTATGACGTTGTCCCCGGTGGACAGTAAGGTCCGGCCTACCTTGGCGGAGTCGAACCCGTCGTTGCGGACGGCCGCCCCTCTCTCTTGGCTAGCCAGGATCTCGCCCACCACCCGGACCTCGAAGAGTTGGTCGCTGTAGGTGTGGCTCACGGTTTCCTTGGACTCCCCGGACTCCGGATCCTGAGTGACCTCGACCTTGGGCAAGAGCCTCTTGACCCGGATCCGCGTGGTGGCGACGTGACTGTTTAAGTCGGTAATGAAGGAAAAGTGCTTGGGAAAGGCCATGTTAAAAATATCCGGCTTTGGGTACATGCTCTTTGGCGGGGTCACTGGGGCCGGCGGCAAGGAGATGGGCCGGTTCAAGGCCAGAGTGCTTTCCGGAAAAATGTATAAAACGTCTCCCGGGGTCAATTTCTTGGGGTGGGCGACGAGGTTCTGGTTGGCCCGCCACAGGCGGGAGCCTAAGTTGGCCTTGCCGTAGAATCTTTTGGCGATTTTAGACAGGGTGTCGCCCTTTTGGACGACGTAGGCCTGGGTGGCTTGGTCCTGGGCCGCCAAAGGCCGCGCGCCGATAAAGGCCAGGCCTATGACCATCAGTAATATTATTAAAGGTCTTGTCATCGCGTCTCTCCCGCGCCCGGGCCATGAGGGAGGCCTTTTTGGCGGCGCTCGCGGCCGGGGCGGCCCTTAGTGGTTTTTAGTCCGAAATCGTTTATTTTTGGCCCAAGGGCGGCTGCGCAAGAATATCAAACAAACCAATATAAGAACGAAAAATATATCAAAATTAGCTATAGATAACGGGGCAATTCGCTAGCCTTGTTTACTGGACATTATATCCAGATCAATATCCAGATCAGTCGGAAGATCAAATTTAGTTTTTTTTAAAGCGGCTCATCACAAGTCCATATTTAAAAGAAGAAATGTTTTAAATATGGAAACTATGATACTATTCAAAACAGGCTTCTGTCAACCATTTTATTGGGCTGACGAAGTTTTTTTTCGCCAGATAATAGCCTGAAATTATTATATTTTTTCCCTAGAAAAAATAAAGCCTTTTTTTGCCGAGAAAAAAGGCGTTTTTTTTAGCCCACTGAGGGGCCGTTTTTTTTAAAAAACCGGCCCCTTAGCGCGGCGGTTTCCGGGCCGAACGCCCCAACTAACGTTAGGCTCGCCGAACTTTCGCCCTATCGAAAGGCCCCGCGTCTTATCGCGAGGCCCCTAAGGCCTTATCGCCAGACCCAACGTTTTACGCAAGATCGCGTCGCTTAGGCCGAAAAGGGGCCAATGACCCCTGGTTTTTTGGGTCGTTCTATCGGTCGCCCCGCTCTGACTCCAGGGCTAAAGGGCCCTTGGCCTAAGGGCCAGATGGGCCCTTTGACCTTCGGTCCGGCGGGTCTCAAACCGACTGGGGTCTTTTTGGCGGCCAGTCGTTCCAAAGGCGTTAGGCCTGACCGTCTCATATTAGACCATAGCGATGGGCCTGGCGTCAGGTTCGTCGGACCTTTGGCCCGCGGGCCGGCTTGGCGGCCCGCGGCCAGGGCCTCCGGGTGGACGGTTTTAGCTGGCCGCCCGCCGGACGCGAGGCCAGTTGGCCCGTCAAAGTTAGGGCCAAATAAACGCCGCCTGGCGGGCGCGGAAGAGCTTTTAGGGCGGCGAGGCTTAGGCGGCGAACGGGGGCCGCTTAAGGCGGCGGCCGGAGGCGATCGCGGGAAGATGGGCGAGGCGCTTAACTTATGGTAGAATATTTATAAGAAAACGATTATGATCGCCAAAATGGCCAATACGTTTTGGTAAAAATAGCCGTATTGCCCGTAGGGCTTAGGTTAAGGGCGGCCGGCCAAAGAAGCTTAAGCCGTAAAGGATTGGGTCGGCCAAAGAAGCTTAAGCCGCAAAGGATTG
>JAITIH010000120.1 GCA_031279525.1 Deltaproteobacteria bacterium
CCCGTAGGGGGTAAAACCGGTGTCGCCCAACCTATAGGCGATGGCGAACTCCACCCCATAGGACTTATATTCGGCCGAATTCGTGTAGTCCCAAAACCAATGGCCGTCGGCGGTGCCAAGATAGTTGGCGTTAATGTAATGGTTAAGGATATTCAAGAATATGGACGCGTCGAAGTATAATTGGCCGTCGTAATAGCGACCGCCAATTTCGTAGCTTTTGGATTTTTCCGGCCCCAACTCTGGCCTGGGCACTATGTAACTGGTTCCAGTCAATTTCGAGGCCAGGTCCGGAGTCCGGAAGCCTTGGGAAAACTGAGCCCTAACTACAAAGTTGTCGGTCACCTCGTAAGTTAAGCCCAAATTGCCCACTAAGTTGTCGAAAGTTAATTTCATCTCGCGATCCGGGTTAGAGGTAAAGCGTTCTAGCTCCATCTCAATCCAAGTTTGCCTCAACCCGCCCACTAAAGTTAAAGGCCCGTAGATATTCCAACTATCCTGGACGTATAGGGCTTTAGTGATCTGGCTAGCGTCAATATAGTAGTTTTGCGTTGAGCTTAAAGTATGACTTCTCAAATCGTCATGGAGATACTCAAATCCCACTATGGCTTTATGGTCGCCGAACGACCAAACGCTCTGAATCGTCGTCCCGTACGAATTAACTTCGTCTTCTAACATAGATTTGAATTGACCATTGCGAAATCCAGGAGCGTTTTGATACAATCCTGACTGAATTGTGTCTAATTGCTGGTAATACGCGTGGATCGACAGTTCAGACAAGTAGTTGGAAAGATCGCGTAAAATTAATTTACCCTGAAATGAATCCCGCCTATTTTTAGGGTAAACGCTTAATTCTTGGATGATTGGGTCGCTTTTGGGATAGTACTTAAATTTTTTATTCTCAAAGCGGAAAGTCGCCTCCTCGACGTCGGAATCGTAATGCGTATATTTGAAATCCACGTCGCCAGCGTCGAACTTATAACCAAATTGGGCCAGAACGCTTTCCGTGCTGAACGCGCTATTGTCCAGTCGGCCCGCCTTGGCCGAGCGTCGATTGCCGGTTTTCTGATAAGTCCCGCTTAGGCGATAGCTGAATCGGTCCGTGTCGCCGTAAATGGCGGCGCTGGGCTGAAAACCCTGGTTGGAGCCGTCGTAAAGAAGGCCAATTCGCCCGCTGACCGGTTTGCCTTCGCCGCCTTTTTTCGTAATGACGTTGATCACCCCACCAATGGCGTCCGAGCCGTAAAGCGACGAGGCCGGGCCTTTTATCACCTCGATTCTCTCGATGTCTTGGGGATCGACGTTCAAAAGCCCCTTGTTAGTGTCTTCCTTAAAGGGCGAGCTCTGCCGAATCCCGTCGATGAGGTACAAAACCCGCCAGGGGTTTTGGCCTCGGATATTGACCATGCTGTTGTTGCCGGGCTGGGTTCGGCCCTGAGTGTACAGACTGACCCCCGGCACTTCCAAGAGTTTTTCCGCCGTGTTGGCCCCGGTGAAATGCTCTTCGATTTGTTTCTTGTCCACGACCGACACCGACATGGGGACCGTCAAAAGGTCCGCCTCGGTTCGGCCCGCGGAAACGATGATCGGCTCGATGGAGTAACTTAAAGGTTCTCCCTGATTGTCCTGCGCCGCCGCCCGCCCAATAGGCGAAAACGCGATAAGGCTGAAAAGCCCTAAAAAAATAAGCGTTTTAATCACTTGCGGATTCCGTTCGATTCTCATTGACTTCTCCTAAGTAGTTTTGCCCAAAAAACAGCTAAATTATTTATAAAATTATATAAAATTATAATTTATTACTATATAGTTTTATCGATTTATTTTATTAATTATTTTATATCAATTTAATATTAAAAAGCTGCTATTGATATTAATTTATTAGCCTTAATCTATTATTTTTGTAGTATAAAATGATCAAACTCTACCCGAGCTAGTAGCTTTAATTTATTTTTCTAGTCTACAGTTAAATTATTTATAATTTTCTATAGAATAGTATATTTAATTATTATATATTTATACGCCAATCGCGCGGCGGCTCTTCTTACAGCCCCCAGATCGCCCCAGCTAGCCAAGGGAATGGCCAAAAAATTCTTTAATGAAATTGAAAATGAATTTCATTATATTTTACGCCTTTTTTTTGTCAAGACATTTTCGCCAAAATTCCCGGGATCAACGATTTTATTCCGTTTGCGCGATACGATGACGCTCTATAGCGTTCCATATCCCCGGCTCGGTTTGGCCTCTGACCGCGAGGGGCTCGCCTTTTAGCGTCCGCTCTTATCTAGGAAATATCTCTAAAAAGTCCACTCATCGCTTGCGCTAAGTCGCAAAAATCACTCAAAAGGTCTAAGCAATTCGCTTTTCCCAGGCAATCGTTTTAAAAGGAATTTTTGATATTTAAAAAATTCGCGCCATTTGAAATGATTAAGCGAGGGAATCGGCGCTTTAGGCGATCGCTATTTAGGGAAAATAACCGAGAATCGATTAATTTTCTGACCCGGAAATAGCTCTAGAGGATCGATTTTAGGAGATCGTCGAAAGCTTGGCGGCCCTTAAAGGTGGTATTATAGCGAGCGACCCAACCCGGGCTCGGTCAAGATTCCAGGGCCGGCCTCGAAAATTGGCCCGGCCAGGCTACTAAGCCGCTTAAGAAATCCGGGCCCTTTTTTGGACCCTGGGTCAGGTCGCCCGGTTACTTTTTTTGGTTGACGATTGGAGACTTTTGGCCCATGGCCCGAGAGCGAGAGAAAAACCCCCAAAAGGCCAGCCGACCCCAAGGCCCAGCCCAAAAAGGCCCAGCCCAGAAAAACCCCGCCCCAAAAGCCCCCTCGGCCCGGCCAGAGCTTCTGGCCCCGGCCGGAGGCATGGCCGCCTGGGCCGCGGCCCTGGAAGCCGGGGCCGACGCGGTCTACGCCGGTTTTTCCAATTTCTCGGCCCGGGCCTACGCCGACAACTTCTCCCTCCCCGAGCTGTCCGGCCTCATCCGCGAGTCCCACGCGGCCGGGGTCAAAGTTTACCTGGCCTTTAACTCCCTGATTAAGGAAGGCGAGCTGGCCTCAGCCGCCCGAGCCCTTTTGGCCCTGGCCGACTTAGGCCCGGACGCTTTCATCGTCCAGGACTTAGGCCTCGCCGCCCTGGCCGCCCGTCATCGCCCGCGGGTGCCGCTCCACGCCTCGACCTTGACCGCCGCCTACACCCGGGCCGGGCTTACGGCCCTTAAGAAACTGGGCTTCCAAAGGGCCGTGCTGCCCCGAGAGCTCAGCCTTAAGGAAATCGAGGGCCTTCTGGCCTCGGAAATTATGCCGCTGGAGATTTTCGTCCACGGGTCCATGTGCTTTTCCGTGTCCGGGCTGTGCCTTTTTTCTAGTTTCCTAGGCGGCCGCTCGGCTTTGCGCGGCGGCTGCGCCCAGCCCTGCCGAAGGGCCTATGCCAACGGCGGTCGGGTCGGGACCTTCTTTTCCGCGGCCGACCTGGCCGCCCCGGAGGGCGCGCCCCTTTTTAAGTCTTGGCCGCTGGCCGCCCTTAAAATCGAGGGCCGCATGAAGGGCCCCGATTACGTGAGCCGGACGGTTAGGGCCTATAAGCTTTTATTGGACTCGACCGAGGAGGAATGGCCCGAGGCTTTAGCCCGCGCCCAAGAGCTTTTAAGCCAGGTGGCCGGCCGCCCGGCCGGCCCAGGTTTTTTGTTGGGGCCAAGCCCGGCCCTTTTGCCTCAGGGGGCGGCTGGACTAAAAGTCGGCCTAATGACTCCCAAAGGCCCGGACCGCGGCGAAGTCGTCTTGGAAAGGGAGCTGCGCCTTAGGGACCGTTTAAGGCTAGTCCCAGCTCCGGGTCAGGAGGGCTTAGCCTTTAAGCTCAATAAAATGACCATAGACGGCCAAGACGCGACCTCGGCCCCGGCCGGGGCCAAAGCGACGATTTTCGTGGGATCGAAGGGCGATCCGGCGGCGGAGGCCGCGGACAATCCCCAAAAAATTCCCCTAAAAGGCCTTTTGTATCTCACGGCCATGGGGCAAATGGAAAAGGAATATCTGGCCAAAGGCCCGGTCAAGCGGGCCCTTCAGATCGCCCAAAGCTACCGCCCCCAAAAAACGCCCCTCCCGCCGGAGCTGACCGGCCATGAGGCCGGCCGCGACAACTTCCCCTTTAGCCAGCGGCTGTGGCTCTGGCTGGACGACCTAGGCGATCTCCCGGCTCTATTGAAAGTCGGCCCCGAGCGCTTGGTCGTCGAGTTGACCCCAGCCAACGTCAGGGCCTTTAGCCGCTGGAAAAAGCCGTTAAAAGACGGGCCCAAGGCCGTCTTTAGCCTCCCGCCCCTTCTTTTTTCCGGGGCCTTCGAAAAAACCCGCCAAGAAATCGCGCGCCTCATTGGCCAGGGGTTTCGGGAATTTATGGTGGCGAACCTAGGGCAAGCCGAGTTTTTGGGCTCTTTAGGCCAAAACCTTAAAATCTGGGGCGACCACCGCCTCGGGCCCTTAAACCACTTAGGCGAAAAAGCCTACCGCCGCCTGGGCCTAACCGGGGTGACCTATAGCCTGGAGCTGGACCAGGAAACTTACCGGAGCCTAGTCAAAAAACCCCAAGCCGGGCCGGTTCTACTTTATCTTTTTGGCCGGCCCGCCCTTTTCACCTCTCGCTTTCAACCCCAAAGCCTTAAAAGAGGGCCCATCGTCAGCCCTCGCGGCGAAAAATACCTGGTCGGCTCCGAAGGCGACGGGTTCGTCCTAAGGGCCGAGAGCCGGATTTTTATGGGCGGGTTCCTCAAAGGCCCAGTCCCCAAGCGCCTAGCCGGTCTTTTGGTGGACCTTAGGCAGGAGCCCCGGCCCGGGGAAATGGCCCGAATGGTCAAAAAAGCCGTGGCCGAAGGCCGGGGGTCCTTGGGCTCAAGCTTTAATTTTAAGCGAGGATTGCGCTAATGGACCCGTTCGCGGGCGAGCCCACCCCCAAGGCCTGGCTATTTTTAAACGGCCCTTGGGCGGGCGACCGCTTGCCTTCCGCCCCCCCGGCTGGGTCCACGGTCCTGGCCGCCGACGGTGGGGCCAAACATCTGATCGAACTGGGCTGGCCGGCCGACCTTCTAGTCGGCGACCTGGACTCACTTTCCCAAGAGGCCCTGGCCCAGGTCCCCAAAGCCCCAGGATTTAGCCTTTTAACCTTTCCCCGAGACAAAGACCAGACCGACTTCGAGCTTCTATTTCCCTTAGCCTTAGACCGCCTCGGCCCGCCGGGTCGGGCGGCCGCGCGAGTGGCGGTCTTAGGCGGCCTAGGGGGCCGCTGGGACATGTCTCTCGCCAATCTCCTCTTGCCCTGGGCCGCCCCCTGGCGCCGCCGTTGGCGCGGCGACCAAATCGCCTTCTATAACGGCGAGGAACGAATTTACTGCCTTTCAGGCCCCCAAGAGCTAGCCATCGGCGGGGACAAGCTTTTTTCCTTGCTCCCGTCCCTAGGCCCGGCCGGACCCATCGACGTCCAAGGTGACGTGGCCTATCCCCTGGCCAATGGGCGCCTCGCCTGGGGCCTAACCCGGGGAGTCAGCAACGAAAGCGGGCCTAAGGGGGCCATCGTATCCCTTAAAAAAGGCTCGCTCATCGTCGTCGTCGGACCTAAGGCCAGCTTCCTAAGGCCCCATAGAGGCGACCCCTTAAAGCCTAAATGGGCCGACGGCTTAGAGGCCGACGACTTAGAGGAAAACCTAGAGCTTTAGGGAAAACCGCGAGTTTTATGCAATCGCCAGGACTTCACTGAGCTTTTACGGCGTTCAATGCGTTCAACTTGTTCAGAATTTCCGATTTTTCAAAATTTCCGATTGTTCAAATCGTTTAAATCTTTACTTCTTGCCTTTGTTGATTAGTTTGTTCATATCCCCAATGATTATTCGCTCGCTTGCTTGTTTCAGGACGTATAAAGCCACCCGCTTAATCAATCGACGCGAAATCCACGGATTCCTCCCTTTGTTCGGTTTGTTCGGTTAGTTCAAAACTCCCCCGTGCCCCCAGCGCCACGCGAGCCGCGACGAATCGGCGCTTCGTTCAGTTAGTTCATTTCGTTCAAAACGGGTAGCGCCCTCAGTCGATTCCATTCGCGCGGTGGTTTTCCCCTGTTCAGTTCGTTCAGTTCGTTCAAAACTCCCCGCTCGCTTAGTCGATTCAATTCGCGCGGGTTTCTTCCATTCGTTCAAAAATAGTTCAGTTCGTTCAAAACCGCTTCGCTCGCCGCGGCGGCGACTCAAATTCCTGGCCATTTAACCGACCTTAGCCATCTAACTCGGCGAAACCCGCCCAAAGTCGGCCCTTGTTCAATTCGTTCAAATCGTTCAGAATTAGGTCGGGGCCAAATCTTAGCGATTGAGGCGGCCCAATATATAGCTCGTCTCCTTTCGATTTGGCCCTGGCCTGGGCTTCGATCCTAAACGCGGCGATGACCTTTGGCGGCTTACTTGATCTAAGCCGCGCGATTTGTTCAAATAGTTCGTTGCGTTCATTTCGATAAACTTGTTTAATAATTTAAATTAGTTATGTTTTTATTATTATTTCTCGTTGATTGCTTTAATAATAAGGCTCTTAATCTTTATATTAACAGGTAAATTATGGTATATTCGCAAAAATATTCGCTTTTCCGCTTGACCGAGCTAAAGCCATGACCGCGCCTACCCCTTTAGCTCGCTTAACGACCTTGACCCCCCACGGCCCAGTCGTCTATCAGGTCGGGGACGTCGCTTCGGTTTTGGACGTGGCCTGGGAACGGGTGGAGCTAGGCGAGCTCCCGCCCTGGGCCTCTATCCTGGCCCGGAGCCAGTCCAAAGGTCGCGGCCGCCAAGGCCGGGCTTGGGCCTCCCCGCCCGGGCACGTCTACGCGGCCCTGCGCCTACCGCCCCAGGCTCCCTTTGAGGGCACCTTGGCCTCGGTGGCCGTGGGGTTCGCGCTCGTCCAGGCCTTCCGGGACGAGGGGGTCGCGGTGAGCCTTAAGTGGCCCAACGACCTTTTGACTTCCCAAGGCAAGGCCGGGGGAATCCTTTTGGAAAACCGAAAAGGGGCCGTCGTGGCCGGGATCGGACTCAACGTCGGGTTCTCGCCGTTCCCACCTGACCAAAGGGACCCCAACGCCCCGCCGCCGTCCGCCTTTCCCGAAAGCCTAGGCCCCCCGGAAAGGCTATGGCCAAGATTGGCTAAAAACGTCTTATTAAGATATAATAATGAGTTACCGGCCAGGGACCCAGATTGGGCCCGGAACTTCTGCGCCCAGGCGGAAAAATGCTTGGCTGGCCTTGGGGGCGCGGTCGTAATTCACCAGCCGGTCGCGGACCCCCGCCCCGCCAGCCCCTCGCTAACCGGGATCTTAGCCGGCTTGGCTCCCTCCGGGGCCCTTCGCGTGGAAGGCCCGGACGGCGAGTGCTTGGTCTGGTCCGGAACCCTAACGCTGCCCAGCCGCGCGCGCGACGCTTGACCCCATGAGTTATTACCGACAAGTTTACGAACAAATAAAAGGCCGTCCTATCCTAGTGGCCAATCGCGGCATTCCCGGTCGCCGCATCTGCCGAGCCATTCGGGACCGCTTCGAGGCCATCGCGGTCATGACGGCCACGGACATCGACAAAACGGCCCCGGCCGCCTCCTCGGCCCAAGAGCTTATGCTTTTAGGGTCCGACCCCCAGGCCTACCTAGATTTGGAAAAGATCGTCTCCATGGCCAAGCGCCGTGGGGTCCTGGCCATCCACCCCGGTTGGGGCTTCGCCTCCGAGGACGACCGCTTCCCTAAGCTCTGCCAGGAGGCCGGCATCGTTTTCATCGGCTCCAAGGCCGAGTCCATGAAGCTTTTGGGCAACAAGGTGGAAGTCCGCCGACTGGCCAAACGCTTAGGCATCCCGGTCGTGCCCGGGTCCGAGGGGGCGGTGGACCCGCTCCAGGCCAAAGAATTGGCCTTGGCCATGGGGCTGCCCATCATGCTCAAGGCCGAGGGCGGCGGCGGCGGCCGAGGCATCATCGCGGTCAACGACCCCAAAGAGCTGGCCGGGGCCTTCGCCAAGGCCTCGGCCCTGGCCGCGGCCTCCTTCCGGAACCCGCGCCTGTACGTGGAAAAACTCCTTTTAGACATCCGCCACATCGAGATCCAAGTCATCGCCGACCAGCATGGGGGCGTCTTCGCCTTCGACGAGCGGGATTGCTCCATCCAGCGCAACCACCAAAAGCTGATCGAGATCACCCCCTCGCCGTGGCCAGGCCTGACCCCTGAGCTTAGGGAACGCTTAAAAGAGTACTCTAAGCTCTTGGTCCGGGAAGTGGGCTATCATTCCCTTTGCACGGTGGAGTTCTTGGTGACCCCGGACGGGGAGCCTTACTTAATAGAGGTCAACACCCGCCTTCAGGTGGAGCACGGCGTCACCGAGATTCGCTACGGAGTTGATCTGGTCGAGGAGCAGATCGCCGTGGCCTTTGGCGGGGCCTTGAACCTGGACGACCTAAGGCCCTCCCAGGTGGCCATGCAGGTCCGGATCAACCTTGAGGATCCTCAGGCCGACTTTACCCCCAATAGCGGGCTCATCACCCGCTACGTCTCCCCTGGCGGCCCAGGGGTGCGCCTGGACTCCAACCTCTCGGCCGGCTACGACTTCCCCTCCAACTACGACTCGGCCGGAGCCCTTTTAATCGCCTACGGCCAGGAATGGCGCAAAGTCTTGGGCATCATGGAAAGGGCCTTGGGCGAGTACACCATCGGCGGCCTTAAGACCACCATCCCCTTCCACCGGCACCTGTTAAAGCACCCCAGCTTTCGGGCCGCGACCTTCACCACGAACTTCATCGACCAAAACCCCGACCTCTTGGAGTACCCAGACCTCGTGGCCGAGGCCGAAAAGCTAGGGCGCCTAACCGCCGAGATCACGGCCCACGGCCATAACCCCTTCATTCAGCTGGGCCGCTATCGGACCCCCGACTCCCCTCGCCTGGGCCGTTTCGTCCCTGTCCTCCCGCGCCTTTCCCCGGAAATCGCCCGGACCCCCAACCCCTACCCCAAAAACGACCGCTTAGCCCTTTTGGACTATATCAGGGACTCTGGGGAAATCCATTTCGGCGACACCACCTGCCGGGACATGACCCAATCCAACAGCGGCAACCGCTTCCGTCTGGCCGAGGACGCCTTGGTCGGGCCCTACTTGGACGAGTGCGGCCTTTTTTCCTTGGAGACCGGCGGCGGGGCCCATTTCCACGTGGCCATGATGGCCAACATGACCTACCCTTTCAGCGAGGCCGCGGCCTGGAACCAGTTCGCCCCCAAAACTCAAAAGCAGATCCTGGTCCGCTCCACCAACATTTTAGGCTACAAACCTCAACCGGCCATCCTCATGAGCCGGACCACCGAGATTATCTGCCAACATTTCCAGGTCATCCGTTGCTTCGACTTTCTCAATC
>JAITIH010000126.1 GCA_031279525.1 Deltaproteobacteria bacterium
AACCGCCGTTTACGCCGCGTTCTTGGCGAATTCTTTGGCCAAATAGCTAATCCCATCGCTCGAACTGAATCTTATTTTCGTGGCAAATAACAGAACTTTTAATTACATAATAGTTATAAACGTTCTGTTGTTGCTATTTAAGATGAGATATTTATTTAAATCTTTAGCTGTTTGATTGTAAAATCTCTGGCTATTTATTGAGTTCGCCTTCGGCGAAGATGGCTAGTTATATCCAAAATTTATGTAGCTACCGTAAATAAGACCCGCGAGCGTTAAAAAATTTTTTAGCGCGCCGATTTTCATAGAAAAAAACGAGGCAATGGGGATTTTAGAGGGCCATTTAGCGGTTTAGGCCCTAGCTCAATAGCCGCCCCAAAAGGGCCCCGTCGGGGGCCCGGCCGGATTTTAAGGCCTCGCCAAACTGAATGGCGAAGCGGTCGGTCATGCCGGCGATAAAGTCCACCGCCGCCTGGGAGCGGCTCTCGGCCAGGCCCAACTCCAAAAAGCCGCTTAACCCGTCGTCCTCCATGAGCCGGCCGTGGATGAGCCGGATGATGGCCTCGCCCTTGTTGAGCTCGGCCTCCAGTTTAGGATGGGAGTAAACCTTTTCCTGGAGGTAGCCTCGAAGTTCTTCCATGGCCTCCTCCATGGCCGCGGAGAACCCTAAGGCTAGCCCTTGGGGGGTTGGCTCGGAGTTGGCCAAAAGGTCCTCGACCATGGCCCTCACCCGCGTGGCCGCCCGGGTCCCGAAGACCCGGTTAACGCCCGAGGGAACGCCCTGAGGGTCCACTAGCTCGGCCCGGCAGGCGTCGTCCAGGTCGTGGGCCAGGTAAGCGATGATGTCGGCCACGCGCACCAACCGCCCCTCGTAAGTCTGGGGGGCGGCCGGCCCCTCCACGAAGATGGGGCCCCGACCCTTGGAGTGCTTGGCGATGCCGTCGCGCACGGCCTGGGTCAGGTTTAAGCCTTGGCCGTTAATCAGCTTTTCCACGAGCCTTAGGCTATGCCTTTGATGCGCGAAGCCGTTCTCGCTCAATTGGGCCAAAGTCCTCTCCCCGGCGTGGCCAAAGGGGGTGTGGCCCAAGTCGTGGCCTAAGGCCGTGGCCTCAGCCAAGTCCTCGTTTAAGCTAAAACAACGGGCTAAAGTGCGGGCTATCTGGCTGACTTCCAGGGTATGAGTCAGGCGGGTGCGATGGTGGTCGCCGGCGTTGGCGATGAAGACCTGGGTTTTATGGGCCAGGCGCCGGAAAGGACGGCAGTGGAGGATCCGGTCCCGATCCCTTTGGTAAGCCCCGCGAAATGGGCAGCCGGGCTCCTCCCTTTCCCTTACGGCCTCGCTGGATCTGGCGGCGTAGGGAGCCAGGTTGGCTTCCAGGCTGGCCAGGCGCGGCCCCAAGGAAAAGGGGCTAGGACAGGATTTCACTTATTTTCTGTTTAAGCTCGTCGAGCTCGAAGCTCTTGACCACGTAATGGTCGGCGGCGATGGACTTCATGTCGTCCTTGAAAGTGTCGTAGGCCGAGCAAAGGATGACCGGCAGGTCGTAGTACTTGTTGCGGATGTCCTGCAAAAGGTCCAGGCCGTTGTAATCCACCATCTTAATGTCTAAGACCACAAGATCCGGCTTTTCCCGGTCGATGCGATCCAGAAGGCCGTCGCCGTTCTCGGCGGTGATGACTAAGTAGCCTTCCTCGGTCAGCTCTTCGGTGTAAAGGAGCCGGATGTGGGCCTCGTCGTCGACAACTAAGATTTTACTAGGCATCTGCCGTCCTCCCGCGAAACCAGGGGCGTCTCCGCGCGCTTATAATGAAACTAGCCCCGGAAGCCAAGCCAAAGGCGGGCGAAACCCGCCCTTCTGGCTCCGAGAGCCACTCCGAAGGCTCCCAGGCGAAATCTATAATTCCCTTAGGGAGCCTCTTATGGCTTTTGCTAAAAGAATATCATATGGGCCGGGAAAAAAACAGGCCAGTGGGCCCAAATTAAGCCCAAAAAAACCCGCCCCTCCCCAAAGGGGGAAGCCTTACGTCCCGCTAAAGGGCGAAAGTGGTCCGCCAAAAAAGGCCAGGCCAGCGCGTTCCGCTAAAAATAATGGCCCCTAACGCCCCGCCCCCAAAAGAGCCTTAGCCAAAAAAGCCCGCCAAATTGGGAGCCGGCCCCGTTCCCCGGCCCCTTATAACGGCCCTTTTTCGGCCCCGCTTTCCGGCTCGAAGCGGCCCGCCTCGAAAAACCTGACCAATGACTCCAGCTGCCTTTCCACGTCGGTCTCCCGGTTAATGGCCTCGCGCAAGGCCGCGGACCCGGGCAGCTCTCGGACGTACCAGATGAGGACCGTCCGCAAGAGAAAAGCCGCCCGCGGGCCCATTTCCTCCAAAAGCCAGCGGGCGTGGACGGTGGCCGCGGCCAGCCTTTCGGCCAAGGAAGGTTCTTCGGGCTCCATTCCGGCGAAGGCGGCCAGGCTCTGCCGAAAAATCCAGGGCCGGCCCTTGGCCGCCCGCCCAATCATGGCCCCGGCCGCCCCGCTGTCTTTTAAGCGTTGGGCCGCGAGTCTGGCCGTGGTCAAGTCCCCGGACCCGATCACCGGGACGGGCGAGTGGGCGGCCAAGCGGGCCACGGCCTCCCAGTCGGCCTCCCCGGTAAACCCTTGGGCGGCGTACCGGCCGTGGAGGGTGATGGCGGCCACTCCGCAGTCGACCAGGCGCGGGGCCAGATCGAAAACGCTAGGCCAGCCCGGGGCCCAGGCGATTCTGGTCTTGACCGTGACCGGGACCGTCACGGCCTGGGCCACGGCCTTGGCCAAAGATTCGGCCAACTTAAAGTCCTTTAAAATCGCGGCCCCGTGGCCGCTATTGACGACCTTACGGGCCGGGCAGCCAAAATTGAGGTCGACGGCGTCGGCCCCGTGGCCCACGGCCACCTTGGCCGCCTCGGCTAGCCGCTCAGGATCCCGCCCAAAAAGCTGAACGTGGAAGGGCCGCTCTAGGGCCGGATCCGTTTTTAAGAGCCTTAGGGTCTTTTGGCCTCGAAAGGACAGGGCCACCGAGCTAACCATCTCGGTCGTGGCCAGGCCGGCCCCGTACTGGAGGGCCAGCCGCCGAAAGGGCCAGTTGGTCAAACCGGCCATGGGGGCCAAAAGGAACGGAGAAGGCAAGGCCCAGGGGCCGATGGCCAAGGCCGGGGGGGCTTTTTCAGCGGACGACCAGGGCATGGTCCTCCGTCAAATCCAACTCCGGGGTCTTAAAAATAAGCCGCCCGCCGCCCGGATAGAACCAGGCGCTCTCGTGCTCGATCAGGTCTTCCTCGCGGTTGACCCTGATGAACGTCTTCCCGTCCAAAACGGCCGTCCCGGGGTTGTCTAAGCCGACCAGCTCTATGATAAAGCCCCGCTTAAGGCTCTGGCCCGGCCATGAGCCCTCAAGGGCCCTTATGGTCAAGGTCAAGGTCGGCGGGTTGGCCTGGGCGTCCGGAGCCATGTCCAGGCGGAGCTTAATCATCTCGCCGGTTATGTAGCTAAAGGTCGACCCGTTGTCGTCGTACACGTCGAAATGCGAGGCCTCGTTCCCGGGAAAGGCCACGATGTGGAAGCGTTCTTCCTCTTCCGCGTTTTCCGGCTTGGTCGGGAGAATGGCTCCGGCCTTTAGGAGCAAGGGGGCCATGGTGACCCCTCTTTGCTTACAAGGCAAGGTCCTGGGCCCCGTGCTTTCCTGCTCTATGACCTGGCGGCCGAAAACGTCGTACCACCGCCCAGCCGGCAGGATGAAGGTCAAGACGTCGTCCACGGCCCTAACTCCAGCGGCCACCAAAAGATGGGGCCCGACCATGGCCTCGAAGGTGGCCTCCCTGGCTACGGGGTCGGCCTGAAAATAGTGCAAAAGCGGGGCGACCAAGGGCGAGCCGTTCTGGTTGGCCTCGTGGGCCAGAGAATAAAAGTAAGGGGTCAGCCTCTCCCGCATAAAAAGATTGGCCCTCGCCCAGCGCTCCCTTAAAAAGGAACGGGGAATCAACAATGGCGTGGCGATTAAGGCGTTCCGACCTAGCCAGGCCGCGTAGCTCTGGTTGTGAACGCGCAAAGGAAATTGTTTTAAGTACGGGAAAACGTCCGGGGTCAAATAGTCCAGGCCCGAGACGCTTAGGTTGGACCTGGCCACGCCCTCGGTTAAAAGAACCAAGAGGTTCGGATCCAGGTAGTAAAAGCCGGCCCCGAAGCGGCTTTGGCCGCCCAAGCCGGAGCGGGTCAGCATGAAGACCCGCGGCTCGTTTTGGTAGAGCCTAAAGCCGCCCCCCTCCTCGGGGAAGATGCCCCGCCAGACGCTTTCCATCCACCTGAAGCTAAAGCGGTTGGCCCAGGCGTAGTGGGAGTGCTCGCCAAAGGACCCGGCGCCCTGGTACCAGGCCTGGGAGCTGTAGCTCTCCGGCTCCCCGCCTTCCAAGAAATAGGCGGTAAAGCCCTTTTCCAGGAGCTTGGCCCGGTATTGGCTGTGCATAAAGGAGGAGGCGTCCAGGTTGGTGTAGTCGATTAGGCCGCTGATTTGGCCCTTGTAGGT
>JAITIH010000244.1 GCA_031279525.1 Deltaproteobacteria bacterium
ATGGCCTTTTATTTTTATTTCCACCAAATATTGGCGCCCCTTGTAAAACATGCAAAGATCCACGGCCCCGCGCCCCTCGGCGAACTGGCGATGGATCTTCGCCCCGCCATTGGCGACTCTCCGTAGAAACGCCTCCAGAATAAACGAGTAAGTGGCCTCGTCATATTTGCTGGCCGTAAATTCGCTATGGCGCAGAGGGAAAGATAAAGAGCCATTTCGCCAAAAGTTTTGAAACTCCTTTAACAGATCGCTAACTAAAACCGTTTGGCCATCGGTCCTTTTTAGCTCAGGTATTTGGGCTTGTAAACGACGCTAAATAGGGTCAAGGATAGCCCTGGACAAGATTTCCTGGTAAAGGGCGTTGGCCGGGCGAAGGTTCCCATTCTCGACAGGAACGACTAAGCCAAGATCGACGCAGTATTTACGGTCATCGCTGTCCACAGGAACTTCGCTAACGGTGGATGCGAAGACCGAGTCCATGACTCTGGCCACCCTGGTTTCCTTGAGGCGTTCCCAGAGAGAGTCGATATGGGCGTCCCGGCGTTTAATCAAAGCCTCGGCGGCTTGATCCATGAGCTTTCCGTCTATAGTCGCCGAGTAGTCGTTACGGAGAATCTTGACCACGCTTTCATAAGCCAGAGCGTTAACCAGCCAAGGCTGCCCTTCCGACCAATGCCAAGCTCTGTCGATGGCGGAGTCTAGAAAAACCTGGCCGCTGGCCTTGGTATGCTGACGGTAAAGAGTCCCTATTTCAGAGCGCGTGAAATTGGGAAGGGTAAAGGCGTCCTTTTTGATATTAAAGAGGCTAGCCACGCCCATTGAGGCCGAATCAGGCCTGACCTGGCTTAAATAGTCCCTGACGTCTCTCATGCCCACCAGAGCCATGGATCTGGGGAATTTATTGCCTTTATTATGCCTGATCTGGTAGGCGTCGCGAATTTGGCCCAGAAACGTTAACAAGGCCTGTCCCGTCGGGCAATCGGCCTCATCGAAAAAGACTATTAAGTCTTTGTCAAGGTCTTCGCATAAATTATTAAGAATTATCTTTACCTTTGTGTTAGAGTTTTGTATCCCAGGCAAAGAATTATATTTATAAGCTTTTTGCTTTAAAATATTAACTTGAGAAGATGATAGTGCGTCGTTGATTAAATCAATCAAATTTTGCATAGCTTTATCTTCATCTTCAATGTTTCTTAATGTCATTAGGGAACAATTGATTGCGTAATATTCACATTCTGAATTAATTTTATTGGTTAAAAAATCTAAATAAGTAGTCTTTCCTGATTGACGAGGGGCGTGAATGATAAAATAGTATTTGCCGTCTATAATTTCTTTGATATCTTCTTCCGGCAGGCGGGGCAATACTGGCAACATGTAGTTTTCCGCCGGGAGGCAAGGCCCGGCGGCGTTGAATCTTTTTATAGCCATTTGACTAATGTGGACTCCTTAGAAAAACCATTCAAAATGTTAAATGAAATTATAGGGACTCAAAAGACCTTAACGTCAGGCGACTTTTGGCTTGAATATGATTATACGCGAACTGGAATCAAAAGTTAATCCAAAATAGCAATTCTAATTTTTCTAATTTTGGGCTTAAAATTTTTTGGCGACCGACGATTATTTGGAAAGCCAGAATTTGTCTTAAAATTCTGTAACGTAAAATTGGGTCAGAAAAACAGAGCGCGACGCGCTAGCCCGAAAATTTATTGGGCTTTGCGGTGGGGGGTAAATATTATTTAAACAACTAATATTACTAATATAGATAATCTTTTTGTTTAACCTATAGAATAATACATTATTTAATTGACTAACGCTATATTTATAAAATTAATATATTGTGATTTATGGTATATTCATATCTATATATAGATATATACATAAATACAATCTTGTCCATGAACGTTTTTGGCCGATGGGGCCGGCTCCCTTAAGGGCGGGGCCAGATGGCCTGGGTCGGGATCCTGATTTCGTCCTCTAAGTCGATCATGGCGTTAACGAAACTGAGCCACTCAAATTCCCTAAGGTCGCAGGGCCTGATGGCCCGGGTCCTAACCTTCCCCGCGCGAAGGAGGGCGGCCCTTTTGACGCCAAATAAAAGCGGGGGCTCGGGGGTGTAAAGCTGGCCGTCTCGACCGGCGAAAACAAGATTGGCGATGGAAGAGTCGGTCAACAGCCCTTCCTTCACTATTATGATCTCGTCGGCCCGAGTTTTGGCCTTTAAAGCGTTTAGGCTTTCCCGGTCCAGGAATTTTTCGCCATAGTATACGTCCGAGTCGATCAGGGCCGCGTTTTGAATGGCCGGAAAAACGTAAGGGAGCGTGGCCACGGACTGGCTATCCTCGGAGTAAACCAGCCGCGTCCGGATAAGGCCCGGCCCTGGGTTGGCCGGCAGAGCCTCGGCCAGCCGAAATCCCGGGTCGCGCCTAAAATATTTTCGAAAGGTCCTCTTTAGCCTTTCTTCGTGCAGAGGCAGGTTGCGATAAGCCGACCCGTCCCATTTTATCGTTTCCAAAAAAACTGGGGCCACGGTTTCCATAGCTTCCCTCAAAGGCGCGGGACCGCCGCCAAAGAATGGCGATCATCGCTAAGCCAGGCGAAAGTCGAGGCTAGCCCCCAGAGGTTTGGCCAGCCGGCCCCGTCAGGCGAAAGGCAGGTAAATTTTCTCTAAAACTTCCCGATACTCGGACTCAAGGTCGCTATAGGCTGTAATCCCGCCGCCGCTCCGAAAGAAAAGCCCATCTTGGTTTTTTTCGATAAAGCGGATCATCACCGCCGAGTCTAGGGCCTCGCCGTCGAAAACCCCGAAAACCCCGGTGTAAAACCCCCTAGGCGATCTCTCGGCCCGCCTAATGATGTCGACGGTCGATTCCTTAGGGGCCCCGGAGCAAGAGCCGGCCGGCAGGGCCCTAAAGACGACGTCCCCTAGGGATTCTCGGTAGTCGTCCGGCAGGCGCCCGGTTATTTCCGAGGAGACCTGGAGAATTTCCCTTTGCTGGGTTTTAATCCGGTCGACGTAGCGGTAGCGGCTGACCCGGACCTCGCTCGCGCTTAAGCTTAAGTCGTTGCGGAGCAGATCGACGACGGTGTCGTGCTCGGCCGTCTCCTTGAAATCGGCTAAAATGAGCTCCTCCGCCCCTGGGATTTCGGCGTTGACGGTGCCTTTCATAGGGCAAGTGGAAATCCGGCCATCCTTAATCAGGACGAACCTTTCCGGGGAAAAACAGACGAAACGGCCCGGGGCCAGAAGCTGATAGGGCGAGGAACTGGCCGCGAAGATCTCGCTTAGGCTCAAAGAGCACTCGATGGGGGTGGCCACGGTCAAGTTGACCAGGTAACTGTCCCCTCGGTTGAGGCCGTCCATGACCGTCCGAAACATGGGCGAGTACTCGTCGAGGGCGAGGGGCTTAGCCTTGAAATGAGCCTTGTCCGGCCGATAGCCGGTTTCCTTCTTATTGCCCCGGCCCCAGGCTTGGTAAAGGATCCGATCCTGGCTTTCCGGGTCTTCCAAGATAAACCCTTCGGTCATCTCGAAATTGACGGCGAAAAGAAAGGGCCGCCCGGCTTGGCCCAGGCGGTTCATCTCGCGGCGGACTATCTTAGGGTCGACGAAGTCCATGTCAGGCCGCCTTTTTTTCCAAAAAATTGGCCAGGATCCGGGGGCCCAAGGGAGTCAGGATCGACTCCGGGTGGAACTGGACCCCGTGAAGGTCATGATGGGCGTGGCTTAGACCCATGACCAGGCCGGATTGGTCCCGGGCGGTGACCAGAAGGCTCTCGGGCCAATCCTTCTCGTCCACCAGCCAAGAGTGGTAGCGGCCGGCCTCAATCTCCTCGGGTAGGCCGGAGAAGAGACGGGTCTTGGCCACCAGCCGGACCTTGGATTTGACCCCGTGGAAAACTTTTTGGAGATTTATGAGCCTGGCCCCAAAAAATTGGCCTAAGGCCTGATGGCCTAAGCACACTCCCAAAATCGGTTTGGACGCGGCGAACCGCCGGATCAGCGGCAAAAGGTTCTTGGTCTCCTCGGGCGTGCCCGGCCCGGGGGAGAGGATCAGCCGATCGTAGCCCTCGACCTGGCCTAAGTCGATCTCATCGTTGCGCCGCACGTCCAGCCAATCGCCCGGGCCAAGGATCTCCCGGACTTGATGAGCCAAGTTGTAGGTGAAGGAATCGCGGCAATCGAAAATCAGGACTTTCATTAGGGGCCCTCCATTTAGGCGGCCGCCCTTAGGCTATTTCGCGAAAATCTTAAAAATTGGGTCTTAAATTAAGGTCGCGCGTCGGCTCCAAGGGCAGCGGGTAAACGCCCCCGAGCCAGACGAGTTTCGTTCTGACGCCGCAAAAGTCGCGGGTTTAGCGAGGGCCGGAAAAACCGAGTTAACGGGTTTCTGGCTATTTGATTCGATAAAAGGCGAGTTCGCTAAAAAACATAATCCAAGGCCTAAGGCCTTGTCAAGTTTTTGGTCCCCTGGCCCGCCGCTTAGGGCTTGCCCCTGGCCGCCTAGCCTTTTCTTTTGGCTTTTTGACCCTTAAAGCCGCGGGCCCTTAGGTCGTCCGAGGCCTTTGATTCATGGCATAATAACTTCTTAATTTATTATACTAGTTGTAATTTTCTTAAATTATATAGTTAGCGATTGAAAAATTATTGACTTCCTTAGCCCCCTCCGGTAAGGTTTGACCTGGCCTTCGGCGGATTTTTGGAAAATCGCCCCAGATTCCCTGAAAGTCGGCGAGGGTTGGCCGGACCTTATTTATCGGGCCAGGCCGCCAATGAATCGCCAAAAAAGGCCTAAAAACCATACTCCATGCGCCCTAGCCCCCCTCTAACCCAAGCGGCCTTAGTCGGCTGGTCCCGCGACTTAGGGCCGGACCGTCTGGCCTCCGAGGCCCTGGAGGAGGCCCTGGCCCCCTTATTGAGCCGCCTTAATCTGCCCCGAGGCCTTTTGGCCCAGATGACCGGCGTCGACTACCGCCATCTCTACCCGGCCGACAGCCCGACCCACTTTGGGGGCCTGGCCGCGGCTCGCCGCTTATTGGCGGACTTTCCCGATCTGGCCGACAAGATAGAGCTCCATTTTTCCACTTCCGTGGGCCGCGACTTCTTAGAGCCGTCGGTGGCCTCCGCCGTGGCCGCGGCTTTAGGCCTGGGCCCTCAAGTCCGGAACCTGGACTTGGGCAGCGCTTGCCTAGGGTTCGTGGACGCCTTGGACCTGGCCGGCCGCCTCATTGAGGCTAAGGCCTTAAGCTACGCCTTGGTAACGGCCGGGGAAAACAGCCGGCCCTTATTGGAAAACACCTTGGGCCGGCTTTTGGGGCCCGAGGCGACGATCAAAGACTTTTTCCGCAATTTCGCCTCCCTAACCTTAGGCTCCGGGGGGGCGGCCATGCTTTTGGGGCCCAGCCGCCTCCACCCGGCCGCCCCCCGGCTCAAAGGCGCGGTCAGCCTCGCGGACGCGAGCTCCAACGACCTTTGCCAAGGCGACTTTACGGGCATGGAAACCGACGCGGCCAAGCTTTTAACCGCGGGGGTGAGGCTAGCCGAGGCCACCTTTCGGGCTGGCCAGGCGGCCTATGGCTGGACCGCGGACTCCTTCGACGCCATCGTCTGCCATCAGGTCAGCCGGGTCAACACCGACAAGTTGGCCGAGGCCTTAGGTCTCCCGCCGGGCCGGCTCTTTAAGACTTACCCGGATTACGGCAACATGGGGCCGGTGGCCGTGCCCTTTAGCTTCGGCTTAGCCTGGGAGACTAACTTCATAAAGCCTGGCCAAAAAGTGGCCCTCATGGGCATTGGCTCAGGGCTTGCTTGCTCCATGATGGAGCTGGAAATCCCCCCGGCGCCTTAAAAGCGCCCCGAGGCCAAGGCCCGCCCCTATATGAAAAACCCGCCGAAAAAAGCCATCGCCCCCGCCAAAGGCCAAAAAGAGGCCAGCCTAACGGGCTCCCAAGGCCTTGGCCCCGGGTCCCTCGCTCCTCGCCTGGCCCTGGCCGCCTTGGGCGGCCTAGCCCAAGCCTTGACCCTCCCCAAAGCCGGCCTTTGGCCCTTGGCCTTCTTCTGTCTAATCCCCCTTTACCTGGGCGTCCGCGGCCAAAGCCCCAAGCGGGCCTTTCTGATCGGCTGGACCTACGGCCTGGCTTTAGGCTTGGCCAGCTTCAGCTGGCTGGCCCAGGTCATGGCCGGCTACGGGGGCCTAGGGGCCGGCGGCTACGCGGTCTTAATTCTCTTGGCCACTTACCTGGCCGTCTATCAGGGCCTGTGGGCCATCTTGATGGCCCCCTTTCGGCCCGACGGGCCAAAGGCCTGGCTTCACCCAATTTTGGGCGGAGCCTTTTGGGTCGGCTTAGACGGCCTAAAAAACTTCGTTTTTACCGGCTTTAACTGGTCGCCCTTGGCCGTGGGCCTGGCTTTGGCCCCATCCCTTATGGGGGCGGCCGACTTGATCGGGCTTTACGGGCTGGCCCTGCCCGTGGCCGCCATTAACGGCTGGCTGGCCTTAGCGATCCCCAAAAACCCTAAAACCGGCCCTTTAGCCGCCCTCGCGGCCGGAGTCTTTTTGGCTTTGTTCCTTTACGGCCATAAATCCGACCAGGCCTACACGGAGATCGACTTAAAGGGCGAGCCCAAGGCCATCGCCGTCCTTCAGGCCTCGGTGGAGCAAGAGATAAAATGGGACTCGGCCTTCCGCGACCAGGTCCTAAACCGCTACGCGCTCCTCTTCGAGTTGGCCCAAAAAAGCCAGCCCTGGCTCACCGTCTGGCCGGAGACGGCGGCCCCTTTTTCCTACGGCCAGGACGCTTTCGAGACCGCCTGGCTGGACTCCTTATTAGCCAAGGCCACCCACGAATCCTTGGTCGGGGTGACCAGCCTTAGGCTGGAAGACGACGAGTGGCGCCTTTACAACCGGGCCTGGCTCATGGGCCCGGACGGGCCGGGCCCCCACTACGACAAGCGCCACTTGGTCCCCTTTGGGGAGTACGTGCCCCTGGCCGACAAGCTGCCCTTTTTGCGCTGGGCTTTTTTGCAAGGGGTTTTAGGGGCGGCCGGCCGCTTGAGCCCGGGCCAGCCGACGTCGCCCATAGTTCACGACGGGACGACTTTAGGGATCATGATCTGCTTCGAGTCGACCTTTCCCTACCTGGCGAGGGATCGGGCCCTGGAAGGAGCCGACTTGCTGGTGGTCACCACCAACGACGCTTGGTTCGGCGACAGCTGGGCCCCGGAGCAACATCTATACCAGGCGGCCTGGCGGGCCGTCGAGGAGCGCCGGCCCCTGGTCCGGGCGGCCAATAACGGGATCTCGGCCTGGATTTCCCCGGCCGGCCGGATCCTGGAGCGCTCGCCCCAAAACGAGATAAATTATTATACATACCTGGTTCGCCTCCCGGCCCCAGCGAGCCAAGAACTCACCGTTTACGCCCGCCTCGGCTACTGGCTGACCCCGATCCTGGCTTTTTTGACGGTTTTGACCCTTTTGGCCCGCCTTTTTCGGTCCCCCGCCACCCGGGCCCAAGGGCTTAAAATTTATAGATTTTTAGTTGGCTCCACTAAAATATCGAAACAATAAAGCCATACTATGATTTAATTAAATATTAAAAAAAGAAATAAAATCAATAATTACTAATTAATAACACATTTAATCAGCGATATTGAATTTAAAACTTTATTTAAATTATTTCTACATAATTAAAAAATGCTTTTTTAGTAATTTTATAAATATAAATAATTTTATTAGCTCTAAATAAATCTCCAAACGTCCAAATTGTCTTTTAACATCTCTAATTCCCTCGTAAACTGACTGGCAATTCCCTGGCTCGGCCCCAAGGTTAAGGCATTTTCGCCTTGACAGGAACGGATAATTATTTTATTTTTATCGAAAGCCTAAATGATCGGGCGATCGCCTAAAGCCTAAGCCCGAATCGCTATGGCCCGTCTTTTTTGATTTTCGTTTATAAAATTCGCCGCAGCGAAAAGCTTCCTTAAAATTTTGGCTTTTCGTTATTTTAATTTCTTATGGTCGAAAACCTCCCTTTAGTCTCCATGTCAGCCTTTTTTGGGGGGCCTAACGGTCGGCCCTTCGTCTCCCGGGCCGCCGGCTGACTTTTTCGCCAGACGCCTTTAATAAGCAAGCTTAGTCCTTAAAAATATCTTTATTTTTTATTGTTTGGTTTTTTGCGCAACAAGGAGAAACTCGAATGAAAGTCAAGTTCGCCTTACTGGCACTTTTAGTAATCGTCCTGGGCGGCCCTGGGCCGGCCAACGCCCAGGTAAGAGAGGGATCGTTTCATTTAAGCTTAATGGGCGGCTTAATCCTAC
>JAITIH010000266.1 GCA_031279525.1 Deltaproteobacteria bacterium
TACGTCATTTAACCAAAAAGCATCTTTAGCGGCGATGGCCGTCTCGCCCCTCGTCCGCCGCACAAAGCCGCCTGGCCTTGGCGAGCAAAGGCTTGGGCCAAAAAGCTTAGGCCAAAGGGCGCGACCTTAAACCATAAGGCGGCCTGGGGAGCCAAGGCCTTTTTAAGGCCGATTGGCGGCGGCAAGGCGGGCCGGGTCGCGAAAAATCCTACTATATAGCTATAAAATATTAATTAGCCTAATAATTAATATTATAGCTTTATAATAATTACTAATTATTTAAAATTTATCTATAACAATTTTAAAGCTAAAATATATTTTATTATTTAATAATTTATTGTATTTCTCTCAATAACTTCTCCTAAACAGCCTCCGTCCCCCTCCGGCCTTGCGCGGTAGGTCAGCTAAATTTAAAAGGCCGCGCCCCTTGGTCGGCGTTTCCTCATTTTGAGCGACATGTGTTATAATTTTCGGAAAAGTTTCCAGGAAATAGGGCGACCGCGAGCCTTTAGGTGGTTGATATGAGCAATGACATTTTGGAAGAATTCATTTTCGACTCCCGCGAGCACCTGGCAAACGCCGGCGTCCAGCTTTTAGCCCTCGAAAAAGACCCGCAATCCCTGGCCGACTTAAACGCCTTGATGGGCACCCTGCATACCATTAAGGGCAACAGCGGGTTCGTCAACCTTAAGAACCTTTACAACCTCCTCCACGCCGCCGAAACCCTGCTTCAGACCGTTCGCGAGATCGGCTGCCTCTGCCCTTCTACCGTGGTGGAGGAGCTTTTCCAGGTTCTCGACACGGCCGAGGTCATATTGGGCCGGTTGGAGGATGGGGAAAACGACGAAGTCGACTGGTTGCCGGCCTTAAACCAGGCCCTGGCCGAGGCCGAGGCCTCCTTGGAGGAAAGCGCCCGCGCGGCGCGGGCGGAAGAGCCGGTTGAAGGCGGCCCGGTTGAGACTCCGGCCCTGGTCGAGGAGCCGGTGGCGGCCCAGACCAGCGCCCCTATCGCCCTCGGTAAGACGGTGACCTTGGCCAACGGCCAATTGGCTGAGTGGGGCCAGTCCTTTTTGGCCAGCTGTCAGGCGGCCATTAAAGGCGGTCAGAATTCCCTGGCCGTGGACCTGACCAATCTAAGCCAGTTTTCCAGCCAGGAGATGAATCTGTTAGTCGATCTCCAAAAAGCTTACGGCGACCGCCTGGCCCTGGTCCTTGACCGGGAGGGGCAGCCCGATTTTTACCGCGTCTTGGAGGTTTTAGGCCTGACTGGGTTTTTCCGCCTCTTTCCCGATCCCGAGGCGGCCCTCTCCGCCCTTGGATAGCGCGCCCCAAACGATATTTCTTTCGACCTAAGGTTTATTGGCTCAGCCAAGGCCTGGCTGGCCCTGAAAGGCTAGCCCCTTAAAGGGTCGTTAGGCCGGCGAGGCCTAAAGCCAGCCTTAAGGCCAGCGTCTGGCTAAAGACGCTTAGTTTTGGCCAGCCCTAAGGCCGACTCTCAAGGACTCTAGGGCTTTAGGCTAAGCGGCCAGCCTAATCTTCCCAAAAAAGCTCGCGGCGATCGCCCCACGTTCGCCGGCTCCCTATCTTCAAACGTAAGGGCCCCCGCTTGGGTTGGTCTTTTATTTTTGGTCTGGGCCTTTTTGGGTTATTATGGGCGGGATTAATCTGATGGGCGCGACCGCCTAAGGGCCGCCGGTCCCCGGGACGGGGGCCAAAAAAGCCCGCTTTCGCCTTAACTCCATCCCTTAGCCCCCTTAAAGGGGCTAAAGGGACTGCCTTGGGTGACCTCTATGACGGAAATAATCCACCGGCCTCGGGTGGCCGTAATTGGGACTGGCTACTGGGGCCGGAACCTGGTCCGCAATTTTTACCAGCTAGGGGCCTTAAAGACCGTGGCCGACTCCAACCGGGACATCCTGGCCAGCATCCGCCAAGAGTTCCCAGGCCTGACCGGGGCGGAGAGCCTAGAGGAAGCCTTAGAGGATCCCGACGTCAAGGGCGTGGTCCTGGCCACTCCCCCTAGGCTGCACGCCGAGCAGACCATCATGGCCCTAAACGCCGGTAAAGACGTCTTGGTGGAAAAGCCCTTGGCCTTAAGGCTGGAGGACGGCCGCCAGATGGTCCAGCTGGCCGAGAGGAAGGGGGCCATCCTCATGGTCGACCACATCCTCAACCGGCACCCGGCCGTCATCCGCTTAAAGGAGATCGTCAACACCGGCGAATTGGGCCGGATCTGCCACGTTTACTCCAGGCGCCTCAATTTCGGCCGCATCCGCCGCGAGGGCAAGGCCCTGTGGGACCTGGCCCCCCACGACATCAGCCTCATCATGAACCTCTTGGGGTCGCTCCCGGTCTCGGTCCAGGCCTTTGGCGGCAGCTACCTGACCCCCGGGACCCAGGACGTGGCCGACGCGGACCTGGTTTTTCCCATGGGCATTAAGGCCCACATCTCCGTGTCCTGGCTCAACCCCTTTAAGGAGCAGCGCCTGGTCTTGGTCGGCCTGGACAAAATGGCCGTCTTCGAGGACTCGGCCCCCTGGTCCGACAAGCTGGTCTTGTACTCCTATCGTCTCCGCTGGCGGGGGCTGGAGCCGGAGGTG
>JAITIH010000008.1 GCA_031279525.1 Deltaproteobacteria bacterium
CGACGCGGGGGGAAATAATTGGGCCGCCTTAGCCCCTTCGACCGGCTCCATGGCCAGGTGGGCCACCCCCACGGCCACCAAGGAGACGACTAAAACCCGAAGGTACTGGGTGAAGCCCACCAACCGCATGTCGGCCCCGTAGTCGCCGCTCATGATGGTCATGACTCCGGCCGCCCCGGGCGAAAGGCCCCAGACCGCGGCCTCGCCCGGCAGGACCTTAAAGCGGGTTAAGACTAGGCCAATGGCCACGGAGACCAAAATGGACCAGACGGTCCCAGCCACCATAAACGGCCAGGACTGGCCCAAGACTCCTAAGGTGGAGGCGTTAAGGCTTGAGGCCACTAAGAGGCCAATCAGGCCCTGGGCCACCGGGTAGGCGGCGGGGTGGAGGGTTAGGCGGACCTTAAAGAGGGCCAAAACGATCCCCGCGAGCAAAGGCCCTAAAAACCTCGCCGCCGGGATCTGGGCCGCGTCTAGGCCTAAGGTCAAAAGAACCGAAAGGCCCACCAATGTAATCCATTTAAAGGGCAAAGCGAGGCCGGCCTTTTGACCTATCTGCGCCCATTAATAAAGTCTTGGTAAATCGTCACGTCGTCCGGAGAACCGATGATCAAGGGCACGCGCTGGTGAATGTAGCTAGGCTCGATCTCCAAGATCCGGTTATGGCCGGTGGTGGCCATGCCCCCGGCCTGCTCTATTAAGTAGGCCAAAGGATTGGCCTCGCACATGAGCCTTAGCTTGCCTTGGGGTTTGAGCGGGTCTTTCATGTCGGCCGGATAAAGGAAGATGCCCCCGTACAGCATGTTGCGGTGGAAGTCGGCCACCAAAGAGCCGATGTAGCGGCTGGAGTAGTGGGTATGGTGGTCGGCGTAGCCGTGCTTCAGCCACTCCACGTAGCGCCGGGTCCCTTCGTCCCAGTAGCCGTAGTTGCCCTCGTTGATGGAATAGAGCTTGCCGCGCCTAGGGGTCCTAATGTTGGGATGGGACAGCAAAAACTCTCCGATGGAGGGGTCTAGGGTGAAGCCGTTGACCCCCTGGCCGGTGGAAAAAACTAAGATGCAAGAGGATCCGTAGATGACGTAGCCGGCGGCCACCTGCTTTAGGCCAGGCTGGAGGGCGTCCTTGTCGTTGGTCTCCGAGCCTGAGGGGGTGACTCGGCGGTAGATGGAAAAAATCGTCCCAATGGAGACGTTGGCGTCGATGTTGGAGCTGCCGTCTAAGGGGTCGTAGTGGACCACGTAGTTGCCCATGGGGTACTGGCGGGGAATCTCGATGATGTCGGCCTCCTCCTCGGAGACCAAGGCGCAGACCTCGCCGGAGACGGAAAGGCGCCTTTTGATGGTTAGGTTAGCCAGCTCGTCCAGCTTCTGGACCTCTTCCCCCTGGATGTTGACGGTCCCGGCTCGCCCCAAGACGTCGACCAGGCCGGCTTTGCCCACGTCTTTTTGGATGATCTTGCAGGCCAAGACCAATGATTGCAAAAGCCTCGTGAACGAGCCAGTCGCCCCTGGCGAGAGTTGCTGGTTAAGCAGAAAATGGTTAGATATGGTTATGCCCAGGTTCTCGCTCATTAAAGCCTCCCTTTTGCGGTCAATAACCAAACAAAAGGCCCGCAATAACCAAAAGCGGCCTACACGTCGTCGAGTGAGGCCGCCAATCGTCGTTAAGCCAAAAGCCAGTCGTCGCTTTACTCCTTAGGAATCCGGCGAGCCCGACGCGCCAGAGCCTTCCTGATCCGTCGCTTCGACTCCCGCTCCTTGCGCTTCCGCCTTTCGCTGGGCTTTTCGTAAGTTTTCTTGCTTTTCAGTTGCTTCAACAGACCGTCGCGGGCTATTTTCCGCTTCAGGGCCTTGATGGCCTGCTCTACGTCGTTATCGCGAACCGAGACCTCAATACCCGTGTTGTTGCTGCTCAAAAAAAATCACCGCCCGTCCGGCTTACGTTTTAGCGAGGGCCGGTCCAGAACTAAGCCAGATTGCCCCGAGGCCAAAAGCCATGAACGATTTTTAATAAAAAAAATGAATAAAGTCAAGATATTTTCCAATCCAGGCCTACTAACCCCCCGCTCGATCCCTAAAAGAAAGCTTCTTCCCGTCGGCGCGACGGTACCTAGATCTTTAAATTTAATTTTTTAAATATTTTAATCGCTAAGAACCGTTATCTACCTTTTATATCCTTAGGAAAATGGCGATTTTTGTCCTTACTTTAAAAATTATCTAAATTTTTCCAACCGCTTAAGGCCCCGGTTAGCTAGGGCTTGCCCCTAAAGGGCCGCCTCGCTTAGCCTCTTTAGCCGCTTTCCATTCCTCGCCTCGCCCGCCTTCGCTCTTTTTTCGTCGCCTCGCCGACCTCGACTTTTTTCGTCGCCTAAAAAGGGGGGCTAGCTTTAGACCTAAGTCGCCTAGCCTTAGAGGCTTTCCTCGCCCTTCTCGCCGCCGCCGACCTCGCCGGTCCCTAAGGCGGCGGCCCTAAGGCCCTGGGCCGCGAGGCTCATGAGCTCGTCCCGGCCCTCGCCGGTTAAAGCCGAAAAGACCAAAGGCTCCTCGCCCAAGGCTAGGGCTTTTCTAATGAGGGCCAATCGCTTGGCCCGGGCCCCTGGCCCAAGCTTGTCGCATTTAGTGGCGATAAGGCGAAAGGGGACGTTTAAGGCCGTAAGCCACTGGCAAAGGTTTATCTCCTCGATCTGGGGATCCCGGCGAACGTCCATGAGAAGCCAGGCCACTCGATTGGGCCTAGGGGCCTTAAGGTAGTCGCCGGCCAGTTTTTCCCAGCCGGCCACCATGGCCTTTGGGGCGGCCGCGTAGCCGTAGCCGGGGAGATCCACCGCGTAAAAGGGAGCTGAGTCTTTGGCCAGGGCCACTTCGAAAAAATTAATGAGCCTGGTTCGGCCTGGGGTTTTGCTGACTCTGGCTAGGGCTTTACGGCCTAGCCAGCGGTTTAGGAGGGATGATTTGCCGGAGTTGGAGCGGCCTAAAAGGGCCACCTCAAAGAGGCGAGGCCGGGGGAACTGCTCGGCCTGGGCGGCCGAGACCACGAAGTCGGCCCGATGGACCGGGGGGAATTGGCCCATTTAGGCCCCTTGGGCCTGCCGGTGGCCGCGCTTGGCGATGAACTCGGCTAGCCGGCCTAAGGCCTTTTGGATGTTTTCCTCGGAATTGGCGTAGGAAAAGCGCAAAAAGCCCTCGGCCCGGGACCCGAACTCCCGGCCTGGAGTCAGGCCCACCCCGGCCTCCTCCAGGATCTCAAAGGCCAAGGCCGCCGAGTCCAGGCTTAAGTGGTCGGCCCGGGCCAGGGCGTAGAAGGCCCCGGTGGGCTCCACCAGGACGGGTAGGCCCAACTCCTTTAGGCCCTTCAGCAAAAGCCGGCGCCGGCGGTCGTAGATCTCCCTTCTTTCGGCCACCGTGGGCCAGGCTTCCGTCAAGGCGGCGATGGCCGCCTTTTGGGTGGCCGCCCCCACGGAAATGAAAAAGTTCTGGGCCAGCCGCTGAAAGGGCCGGGCCAGCTCTGGGGGCAAGATCAAGTAGCCAATCCGCCAACCGGTCATGGCGAAGGTTTTAGAAAAACCTCCGACCACCACCGCCCGGTCGGTGTACTCCAAGATGGAGCGATCCCGCTCGCCTTGGTAGCTTAGGCCATGGTAAATCTCGTCGGAGACTATTAAGACGTCTAGCTTCGCTAAAGCCTCTAGGCGGTCGGGGCCTAAGACGGCCCCGGTGGGGTTGGCCGGGGAGTTGATGAGAAGGGCCTTGACCCCCGGGCCAAGGCAGGCCTTAGCCCGGTCAGGGTCCAGGCGGAAGCCGTCGGCCTCCATGGTGGGGCACAAAATGGGCTCGCCGCCGAAAAAACGGACGAAGTTGGGATAGCAGCAATAGTGGGGGTCGCTGAGGATCACGCCCTGGCCGGGGTCCAAAAGAGCCCCAAAAAGGAGGTTAAAGCCCGAGGAGGTGCCGGGGCAAACCAAAAAGCGGCCTGGGTCGAGGTCGAGGCCGTAGCGAGTCTTGTAGTGCCAGGCCAAAGCCTCTCGTAACTCGGGGTCGCCCTGGGAGTGGGTGTAGTAAAACTCGCGGGCCCCTAAGGCCGCGACCATGGCCCGGACCACCGGCTCCGGGGTGGGAAAGTCCGGCTCCCCCACCTCCAGGTGGACGACGTCCCGGCCCTGGCGCTCCAGCTCCTTGGCCCTTTCCAAGACCTCCATGACCATGAAGGGGCTAACGGCCAAGGCCCGGTCGGTTAGGTCGAAGGCTATGGCCCTCTCGCTAAGGCCCGCGGCTAAGGCCCGGTCGGTTGGGCTTTCGGGGCGGGAACTCACTGAAATCCCAAAAGGCGCCGAACCCGCTTCTGGGCGTCGATGGCCCGGGAGGTGTTGGGAGTCAGGTTGACGACCTGGCCGTAAGCCTCGGCCGCCTCGTCGTTTAAGCCCTGCCGCTCGTAGGCCAGGGCCAAGGCGAAGTAGGCGTCGGCGTAAGTGGGGCTAACCTTAACGGCCGGGAGCAGGTAGTCCACGGCCCGGTTGGCTTCGCCGCGATTTAAGGCCAGCTGGCCCAGGCGGTAGTAGGCCTGGGGCATCTGCTTGGAATTGACCACCTTAAGGTAAATGGCCTCGGCCTGGGCCAAATTGCCCTCGGACTCTTCTAAAAGGCCAAGGTTAAACTGAGCCAGGTGAACCTGGCTGTAGGTGGGGTCTTTTAGGCAGATCTCGAACTCGGAGCGGGCT
>JAITIH010000027.1 GCA_031279525.1 Deltaproteobacteria bacterium
GGCACCAACGTCGGGGCCGTGGCCCGGGCCTTGGAGAGCTTAAAAGGGCCCATCGTCCTCATCGCCGGCGGCCGAGACAAGGGCTTTGACTTTGGCTATTTAAGGCCCTTGGTCCAAGAAAAAGTGCGGCATTTGGTTTTAATGGGCGAATGCCGGGAAAAAATGCGCGACGCCCTGGCCGAGGCCGCCCCGGTCCATTTGGTCGACGGCCTAAGCCAGGCCGTCCAGGCGGCGGCCAGCTTAGCCGCCCCTGGGGAGACCGTCCTTTTGTCCCCGGCCTGCGCTAGCTTCGACATGTTCAAAGACTATCGGGACCGCGGCGAGGCCTTCGTCAAAGCCGTCTGGGCCCTTAGCGACCAGGTGGGCCCTTAGGCTGGAGCCGACATGACGCTGGAGCCGACATGACCATGTTCAAAAAAAACAAAGTCCCCCTTGACACGGTTTTAGCCAGCTTAGCGACCGTCCTTCTGGCCCTGGGTTTGGTCATGCTTTTGTCGGCCAGCCACGCGGTCGGGGAGGCGAAAATGGGCGACCCCTATTTTTACGCCCTAAGGCAGTTTAGGCACGCCGTCTTAGGGGTCGTGGCCATGATCGTCTTATGGAAAATCCCCTACCAGTTTTGGCTGCGCTGGGCCAACGCCATTTTGGCCTTAAGCGTCGTCTCCTTGGTGGTCGTCTTGATCCCCGGCGTGGGGGTCTCCGCCGGCGGGGCCACCAGGTGGCTGCCCTTCGCCAGCGTCCAGCCCTCGGAGATGGCCAAAATCGCGGCCGTCGTTTACGCGGCCCGCTCCCTAAGCCAGAAGGGCGATTTAGCCAATAGCTTTAGCCACGGCTTTTTGCCCCAGTTTTTGGTCGCGGCCATCTTCGTCGGCCTCATCCTCATGGAAAAGGACCTCGGCGGGGCCATCATCGTCATGACCTTGATCTTGGCCATGCTCTTCGTGGCCGGCTTAAAGCACATCTACTTCGTTATTTTGGCGGCGGCGGCCGTCCCGGCCATTTGGGGGCTAATTAGCCTTTTTCAGTACCGGCTGCGCCGCATCTCCGGCTGGCTAGAGCCCTGGTCCGACCCCCAAGGCAGCGGCTACCCCATTCTCCATTCCTTTTACGCCTTCGCCAACGGCGGCCTTTTGGGGGTCGGCGCGGGGGCCAGCACCCAGAAACTGTCCTTTTTGCCCGAGGCCCACACCGACTACATTTTTTCCATCGTCGGCGAGGAGTTAGGCTTCGTCGGGGTCGTCGCGGTGGCCTTCGCCTTTTTGGCCTTTTGCTGCCGCGGCCTTAAGATTGGCTTATTAGCCAAGGATTTAGGCGGCTTTTACCTGGCCCCGGGGCTCACCATGGCGGTGGCCTTGCCGGCCTTTTTGAACATGGGCGTGGCCTTGGCCCTGTGGCCGGCTAAGGGGCTGCCCTTGCCCTTTTTCAGCTACGGCGGCTCAAGCCTTATGGTCAGCTGCGCGGCCGTGGGGATCCTTTTAAACGTCGCCGGCCAAGGGAGCCAAGCCGCCGCCGCCGCTAAATCGGCGACGAATCTGGCCCCAGAAAGATCGCCTACGTGAGCGGGCCTCGGGTTTTGGTCGGGGCCGGCGGCACCGGCGGCCATCTATTTCCGGCCATGGCCGTGGCTCGGGCCGTCTTGGAGTTGTGCCCCAAGGCCGGGGTCCTTTTCGCCGGGGCCGGCCGGCCCCAGGAGGCGGCCCTTTTGGACGGCGAGGGTTGGCAAAGGGTGGTTTTGGCCGGCCGAGGCTTTAAGGGCGGCGACCTTAAGGGCAAATTGGGGGCGGCCCTGGCCGCGAGCCGGGGTTTGCGGCAAGCTTATCGGCTGGTCGGCGGCTATCGGCCCGACGTCTTTTTCGGGGTGGGCGGCTACGCCTCCGGCCCGGTGGGCTTGGCCGCCTGGCTGCGCCGCCGGCCGGTGGTCATTCACGAGCAAAATTCGCGGCCAGGCCTGGCCAATCGGGCCTTGGCCCATTTGGCCTCGGAGGTTTTCGTCGGCTTTCCGGCCGGGCTAAAAAGCTTTCCCCGGGCCAAAACCCTCCTTACCGGCAACCCCTTAAGGCCGGAGATCGTGGCTTTGGTCGACCGGAAATATTCTTACGAAAAAGGGGAAAGGTTCGTTATTTTAGTCATGGGCGGGAGCCAAGGGGCTAGACGCCTCAATCTCGCCGCCCTAGATTTGGCCACGAAATTGGCCGAGGCCGGGCGGGATTTCGAGATCGTCCACCAGACTGGGGCGGCCGACGAATCCTTAGCCCTTCGCCACTACGAGGGCTTAGGCGTCCCCCACGAGGCCAAGGCCTTCTTCGCCGACCCGGCTCGGCTCTACGCCAAGGCCCATTTGGCCATCACCCGGGCCGGGGCCCTGACGGTGACCGAGCTGGCCGCGGCGGGCGCGCCGGCCTTATTGGTCCCCTTGCCCACGGCGGCCGACGACCACCAGACCCTTAACGCCCTGGCCTTAGCCGAGCTGGGCGGGGCCGAGGTGGTCCCGGAGGCCGAGATTGGCGGCTTGTTCCAAAGAGCCCAAAGCTTAATGAGCCAGCCCGAAAAATTAAAGGCCATGGCCGGCCGAGGCCGCGGGCTGGTCAACGAAAGGGCCGCCTACGTCATGGCCGAGCGCCTTTTGGCCCGGGCCAAGGCCTAAAAAGGGCCAAAAACCAGGGGGGGTAAGGGTGTACCATAAAAAACGCCGCGTGCATTTCGTCGGGATCGGGGGCATTGGCATGAGCGGCCTGGCCGAGGTCCTTTTTAACATGGGCCACGAGGTTTCCGGGTCGGATTTGCAGCCAGGCCATCAGACCGCGCGGCTCATGGGCCTAGGGGTCAAGGTGGCCTTTGGCCACGCCGCCGAGAACGCCGAAGGAGCCGAGGTGGTGGTGGTCTCCTCGGCCGTGAGCTCGGACAACCCCGAGGTGTCCGCGGCCCGGCGAAACGGGGTCCCGGTCATCCCCCGAGCCGAGATGCTGGCCGAGCTGATGCGCCTTAAAAGCTCGGTGGCCGTGGCCGGCTCGCACGGGAAGACCAGCGTCTGCTCGCTATTGAGCATGGTTTTGACCACCGGCGGCCTGGACCCGACCTTGGTCGTCGGCGGGAGGATCGTTAACCTTGGCTCCAACGCCCGCTTAGGCCAGGGCGAGTTTTTAGTGGCCGAGGCCGACGAGTCGGACGGCTCCTTTTTGCTGCTCTCGCCCATAATCAACGTCGTCACCAACATCGATCAAGAGCACATGAGCTATTACCGCGATCTAGCCCATTTGGAGGAGACCTTTTTAACCTTCATGAATAGGGTGCCCTTTTATGGGGCCACCGTCATTTGCCTGGACGACCCGCGGGTCCAGTCCCTCATCCCAAAGATCCGCAAGCGCTACGTGACCTACGGCCTTTCGGCCGCGGCCGACGCCACGGCCAAAGACGTGGCCTTGGAAAGTTGGGGCCACTCTTTCGTCTTACGCTACAAAGGGGAGGATTTAGGCCGGGTCGTCGTGGGTCTGCCGGGTCGACACAACGTCTTAAACGCCCTGGCCGCTTGCGCGGTGGGCTTAGAGCTGGGTTTGGAGCCCGCGGTCGTGGCCAAGGGCGTGGGCTCCTTAAAGGGCGTGGGTCGGCGTTTCGAGAAAAGGGGGGAGGCCGGGGGGGTGGCCTTTTTGGACGACTACGGCCACCACCCCACCGAGATCCGGGCCACCTTGGCCACCTTGGCCGAGTGCTTCCCGGGCCGCCGCAAGCTGGTGGCCTTTCAGCCCCACCGCTACAGCCGGACCCAGGACTTATTCGAGGAATTCGCTCGCTCCTTCAACCAGGCCGACCTTTTGTTTTTAGCCGACGTCTACGGGGCCGGGGAGCCGGCCATAGAGGGGGTCGACAGCCAAAGCTTAGCCGAGGCCATTCGGGCCCGCGGCCATCGGGGGGTCGAGTACGTGGGCCCCATGATGGATCTGGCCGAGCGCGTGGCCGCGGCCTTGGCCCCAGGCGACGTGGTCTTGACCTTAGGGGCCGGCAACGTCAACCAAGCCGGGGAGGACGTCTTGCTCCTTTGGCGGGCCCGAGGAAAAAAGGGCCATGGCCAGGCCGAAAAGCCTTCTCGTCCCAAGCGGGCGGCGGCTAAGGCCAAGGGCTAAACGGGCCGCGGAAAAAGGCCGCTAGAAAAAAAGGCCGCTATAAAAAAAGGTCGCTAGAAAAAGGCCGCTAGAAAAAGGTCGCTAGAAAAAGGCCGCTAGAAAAAGGCCGCTAAAAAGACGGTCTCGTCAAAACCTTAGGTTTTCGGGAATCGTTGGAAAAATCTTTTAATAATTTCAAGAGGTTATGTTTCTAGTTTTATTTTCCGAACTTTTTGCGAAGCCATTGGAAAAGGTTAAAAAATGGAATTCGATCCTGAAAAATGGGCTAAAAGCCAGCCGGAAAGCCAGGTTTGGCCCAACGCCCCCTTGGCTCGACATTGCTCGTTTAGGATTGGCGGCCCGGCTAAGCTTTTGGCCGAGGCCGTCGGCGAGGCGGGCTTAAAGGCCCTTTGGCGGCTAAGCCGGCGGCTTTCATGGCCCATTTTCGTCTTAGGCGCCGGAACCAACGTCTTGTTCGACGATAAAGGCTACGACGGCCTAGTCCTGCGCCTAGGCCAAGGGCATAGCGAGACCAAGATCAATGACGGGCGCCTTATGGCCGGAGCCGGGGCCACGATTGCCCAATTGGTCAAGCTGGCCCGAGACCTTGGGCTATCGGGCTTAGAGCCCTTGGCCGGCCTCCCCGGGACCTTGGGCGGGGCTTTAAAGGGCAACGCTGGGGGAGCTTTGGGGTCCATTGGCGGCTTGGTGGAAAAAATTCGCATCTTAGGCCCCAGCGGGGAGATTAGGGACATAGGTCCCGCGGGCTTTAACTTTGGCTACCGGCGCCTCACCCCGGGGCCAGGCCTAAAGGGCGGGATAATCTTAGGGGCCGAGCTGGCCTTGGTCCAGGCCACCCCGGCTGAGGTCGACAAAAAAACCAAAGAGGCCTTGGCCTTAAGGGCCGGCCAGCCCAAAGGCCGCACGGCTGGCTGCGTCTTTAAAAACCCTCTTGTTCCGCCGCCGGGCGGCGAGGAAATCCTCTCGGCCGGCCAGCTCATCGATATGTGCGGCTTTAAGGGCCGCCGCCTGGGCGGGGCCATGGTCAGCGAGGCCCACGCCAATTTTATCGTCAACGTAAAAAAAGCCAAATCCGCCGACGTTTTGGGTTTAATCGAAGCCATAAAGCTTGCGGTTTTTGAGCGTTTCGGGCTGGCCTTGGAGCTGGAAATAGTCCAACCCTAAAAGGAGAGACGCCATGGCCCGGTCGGGCGACGGATTAAGGCGGCTAATCGCCGGCCAAAGGCGGGCCAAACCTCGGAAGATCGCCGAGCCCAGGTCGGCCGCGAGCTTAATTGGGCGCCGTAGGGCCCCGGAGCGGCCCGCCAAAAGGCCCTTTGGCCTTTTTCTGAAAAAGGCCCGCCCCGGCCCTGGCCCTAGCCCGCCGGTCGTAGGGCTTAGCCTTGCGGCCCTGGCCTTAAGAGGGGCTAAACTTGCGGCTTTTGGGATTTTAGGCTTTGGGGTTTTAGCGGCCTTGACCGCGATCTTATTGGGCGGCTACTTGTACTTTTCCAAATCCGACCATTTCGCGGTCCGGCGTCTAAAGATCACCGGCCTTGGCCGTTTGACCATGGAAGAGGCCGTCAAAGCCGCCGGCCTGGATCGGCCGGTCAATAACCTCGCCTTTAAGGCTAGGGCCGCGGCCGATAGCTTAGCCAGCCTGCCTTGGGTGGAGGAGGCCCACGTCAGTCGGATCTTGCCCGACGGGCTTTTGGTGGAGGTGACCGAGTACAAGCCCAAAGCCCTAGTCAGCCTAGATCAGCTTTATTACCTAGACGAAAAGGGCCGGGCCTTTAAAAAACTAGACCCTGGGGAGAACCCGGATTTGCCCATAATCACCGGCTTTTCCTTAGACGAGCTGATCTCCGGGGGACCCTTGACCAAGGAGGGCCTAAACGAGTGCTTCCAACTGATGGACGTCTTAGCCGAGCGGACCGACGACTTTCGGCTGGATAGCGTCTCCGAGCTCAATTACGACCACGACTTGGGCTTGACCGTCTTCACCCGGCGCTCCGGCTTGCGCCTTAGGGTCGGGTTTGGCTCTTATGGGGAAAAATTTCGCCGCCTAG